>CAMCOJ010000286.1 GCA_945876405.1 uncultured Ruminococcus sp. | reverse complement strand
TGAAGGAGAAATATGAGGCTCCCGCAATGGAAGTGGTAGTGTTTGAAACCGAGGACGTTATCACAACAAGCATAGGAGGAAGTTCTATCGGCAATTTAGACGAAGGTGAAGAGCTTTAAAAAAGCATTTTGAAATTTAATAAGAAGCGTCTGTGAAAAAAAGTCTGTAAAAATTGAATAGCGATATTCCTTTAAGGTCTTCTATGATAAAATATAATTACATAGGAGGTCTTAAATTATGATAACCAGAAAATAAAAGTCTGGTTTCCTAATTTATGAGACCATTATACTGATCTGGATAATAAGAAGATTGCTTAAGCCGGATGTTCCTGTTGGAATTAAAATAAATGCTGCCGTTTCACAGATATTGTTGGTAATAGGAATTGCAGGAATAATTTTTATAGCACTATTAGCTTTGTATGCTTTTGGTGGTGGGGGCAAGAGGAGGAAACGATAGTGCTAGCCCGTTAAATTGATATTTTATCGTTACAAAGGCAACAACAAATTTCAGTTTGGGCACGAGTTTGCCGGTAATCAAAAGTGAATAAAAAATGACTTTGGAGCCATTGTGGAGAAATCTACAGTGGCTTTTTTCATGCAATGAATGGTAGGGATACTAAAAAGTCCTTGCATTTCGTTTCAGGAAAGACCGCAAAATCAATTCTCATATCCTACGGTGCAAGACTTGCACTTTTTGACATTGCGGAGCTGCGTGAATTAACAGAAGATGATGAGCTACAGCATAATTTTTTTCATTCCAAGTGAAAAAGGTATGTACGTACGTACCAAGGGAAAGAAAAATCCGAAGTCTTATGGTACGTACGCAGTGTATTAAACTGAAATGAAAATTTTTCTTTCGGAAAAACTATCAAGGCTGAATTAATTTTTACGTTGACAGCAAGCATAGCCTGTGTATAGACACAGACACGTTTTTGCAAAAACCGTATGCTCGCTCTCTGTTATAATCATTGAGAGCAAGCATATGATTTGTGGCCACACTCAGCATTTTTTCATTGAAATCTGAAAAAATAAATGCTCTCCCTCAACCTCATCCCGAGGTAGACACTTATCTTAATATAACCTCATTTCCTACATTTAAATGGCATTGCGGCTGTATCCTTTTCGACATAGGCGATATAAAATACATTAGTGGCAGCTCCGATGCCGCAAAGGCATTGAAGATGTATTTCAGGGCAATTTCAGAGGAAACAGACCGGAATTTATCGGACAATATCAGCAGATAGTGCCCATAACAGCGATTTTCGATGATCTGTGCATTTAGTACCGCAATTTTTGCTGAGGATTCTTGTTTTTACAATTATTTCTGCTTTTTGTTCCCAAAATACTTTACAAGTCAAAATAAGTATGTTATATTGTATGTAATAAATCATTCAAAAAAGAAGATGAGAAAATGAAGGAGAAATATGAGGCTCCCGCAATGGAAGTGGTAGTGTTTGAAACCGAGGATGTTATCACAACAAGCGGTCTTGGCGAAGGCGGTAGTGAAGATGAGTGGTAAAACATAGACAAAATCAAAGCAGACATCATATCAAGCGGTATCTGCTTATAACGAAAGACCTGACACTTAATAAACTTTTTGGAGGAATTTATGTTAAAAAAATTAAATAATTTTAGAAATTCAGTATTTGCTCTGGTTATCAGCATTATTGCAGATGTGTTTTCGCTAAAAGTGAAATATAATTCCGGGGCTGATGACTTAATAATTGTTATGTTAATGATCTGCGTAAGTGTAATTTTTCTTTTTACATTAACCGGAAGACATAATGCCGGAATGGATCATCCGCTTCTTAATATGTACTCTTTCTTTTTGCTGTACATAAGTATTGCATTTTTAGTCTACAGTATTTTTCCAAATAATATACTGGGTGCAATAGTAAGTATTCCGGCTGTTATATTAGTAATCTTTTCAGTATCAAACTTTATAAAGATAAGAAAAGATAAATGAAATTATAGTGAACGAAAAATATTGTTTTTTTCACCGGTGCCGATATGCATGGAGGGACTGCAGTGAACCGCATTATTTCTATCTGTGCAGAACAATAAGTTCGTTGTGAAATTTGAGTGTAATAATCATGGAAATTATATACGATTTAATGTAAAATATACTTGACATAACGGAAACTATATGTTATAATTCAATTACAGCATAGAAAGGGGACTGATTAATGGCCAAGAATCTTAAACTAAAATCTGCCCGTGCAGCACTGGATATGTCACAGCAGGAACTGGCTGAAAAAACAGGGGTTTCAAGGCAGACTATAAATGCTATTGAAAAAGGTGACTATAATCCTACACTTAAACTGTGCATTGAGATTTGCAGGGTGCTCAACAAAACACTGGATGATCTCTTCTGGGAAAACAATGAGTAGTATATTTTGCGGTGAATAAAGGAGAAAACAATGAAAACAACAAAAGAAGAATTTTTACAGAAACCATATGGTGATATTATTGATGATTTGAACCTTGATGAAATGCAGAAGTCAGAAACATACAAAATAGCCTTTGGTCTTTTTCATTTCACATTCTGGAGCATTTTTATCTTCTCTTTTGCTATGCTGATTTTCGGATCAATAAATGAAACCTCACATCTGCTAAGTATATTCAGTATTTTGTTATTGATTTTAGATATGGGGATATATATCGTTTTTGCAGTCAGGACTTCTTCCAAAGGAATTATGAATCAAAAATTTGCAAGTAAAGCAGGAAATAAAAAAACAGTTATTTTTTATTTGATTATGGCTGTTATGTATATTGATATTTTCAAGGAAGATGTATATTTTTCTGCGTATATTGGGATTGTATACATCACAATGTGTATAATAACAGTTATGGCAGCAAGGAATAATAAGGTTCTGGAGAAACTCAGTTCCGATGATTGATTTGTGAACCTTTTAGGAGTATAATGTATATGCGAAGTATTTTTTTGGAGGGAGCACAGATATGGAAAATAGTAAACCAAAACAATTCCGCTGGATAGCCAACGACATAGATGTATCTGAACTAACAGATAAACTTCCGCCATATATGTTTGAAATGATTAGTGAAATAGAAAACGCTGATACAGAGAACAATCTGCCGGTCTATGTTCAGGTATGTGACGATTTTGAAATATATGCGAAAATGCTGGTTCCGGACGTTTTATCCATGGAAGAATGGCATAGATTCTGTGCTAAATATTCTTTGCTGGAATGATGAAGGATGATGATATATGAATTTTGACCTGAACGATTATCCGTTAAGCGAACGAAACGGAACATATGGCGGTAAAGCAGGTAGTAAGGAAGGGATCATCGCAGAGGGCGAGTACTGGATTGTGAAATATCCTCAGAACACTCAGGGAATGCGAGGAACACTTGCTTCATATACAACTGCACCACTTTCAGAATACATCGGAAGCAATATTTACGATATATTAGGAATTGATGTTCACAAGACAGAGCTTGGAATGCGAAACGGCAAGCTGGTAGTTGCCTGCAGGGACTTCTGTAAAGCGGAAGGATCTCTCCGTGAGATACGAACTCTAAAGAACATTTATAATAAAGAACTGAATGAACAGCTTGAAGCAAGCCTGTCATCGACATCAGATTCGCACCTGATAAATCTGGAAGATATTATAATCCATCTCAGCTTTAATCCTGTTTTACAGTGTATTCCCGATATTGTGGAGCGCTTTTGGGAGCAGGTGATAGTGGATGCACTTATCAACAACAATGACCGAAACA
>CAMCOJ010000285.1 GCA_945876405.1 uncultured Ruminococcus sp. | reverse complement strand
TACACAAGGAGTATCGTCGGCAGCGTCAGATGTGTATAAGAGACAGGTCTACAGGTCTTGATTTTGACGTGATTACTAACATCCGCAGAAGCATAAAAAAAGCAGCTGATACAGGAGTTCAGATTGGAATAGTTGTTGGTGGAGGAAACTTCTGGAGAGGACGTACATGCGGGGATATGGACAGAACAACTGCTGATCATATCGGCATGCTTGCAACAGCTATGAACGCACTTGCAGTTGGAGATACACTCAAGTCACTTGGTCTTGATGTTCGTGTTCAGACAGCGATAAACATGGTTCAGGTTGCAGAGCCTTTAATCAGAAACAAGGCAATCAGACATATGGAAAAGGGAAGAGTAGTTATTTTTGGGTGCGGAACAGGAAATCCGTTTTTCTCAACAGATACAGCAGCTGCCCTCAGAGCTGCTGAGATTGAGGCCGATATACTCTTCAAAGCAACAATGGTTGATGGTGTTTACGACAAGGATCCGCATAAGTTTGATGACGCTGTAAAATATGACACACTTTTATTTGATGAAGTTCTCACAAAAAATCTCGGTGTAATGGATTCAACAGCCGCTTCCATGTGCAGGGACAACAGAATTCCTGTACTTGTATTTGATCTTGGAAGACCTGACAACATAGTAGATGCAGTTCTCGGCGAGAACGTCGGAACAGTAGTAACTGCATAATTTTACATAAGTTTTTAGTATTATCAGTAGAGGAGAATTAAATCATGAAAGAAACATTAAACACAGCCAGCGGAAAGATGCAGAAAACACTTGACTCACTTGCAAGAGAATTCGCAGCAGTAAGAGCAGGAAGAGCAAATCCTGAAGTTCTTAATAAGGTACAGGCTGAATACTGGGGAGCAATGACACCTGTGAATCAGATGGCATCAGTATCAGTAACTGAGGCAAGAACACTTCTTATTCAGCCTTATGATGCATCTGCACTTAAGTCAATTGAAAAAGCAATACTTACATCAGATATCGGCATTACACCTCAGAATGACGGAAAGTCACTTCGCCTTGTTTTTCCTCAGCTTACAGAAGAAAGACGTAAGGAACTTTGCAAGAACATTAAGAAATACGGTGAAGAGGCAAAGGTTTCCGTTCGTTCAGTAAGACGTGATACGATGGATAAGTTCAAGACTATGAAGAAGAATTCTGAGATTACTGAAGATGATATGAAGCAGTGCGAAAAGGATCTTCAGAAAATCGTTGACAGATTTTGTGACGATATCGATAAAATGGTTGCTGACAAGGAAAAGGAAATTCTTTCAATCTGATAATCACAAATGATTATATGACAGGAGTATTATGGCTAAAGATATTAAAAACATGCCGCTTCCGGAGGTTCTTCCAAAGCATATAGGCTTTATCATGGACGGTAACGGACGATGGGCAAAGAAAAGACATATGCCACGTACATTCGGACACGTTGAAGGGGCAAAAACTTTCGAAAAAATAGTTGATTACTGTCGAGATATCGGGATAAACTGTATTTCTTTTTATACATTTTCAACTGAAAACTGGAAACGATCGGCTGAAGAGGTTAACTCCATTATGAACCTTCTCAGGCAGTACATTGTAAAAGCGAGAGATTATTTTTCAAAAGAAACAAGGATTGTTTTTATCGGTGACAAATCAGCCTTTTCAGAGGATCTGAGAAAACAGATGACAGACATCGAAAATGATACTAAAGATTTTGACAAGATGAATCTTCTTATAGCTGTTAATTACGGTGGCCGTGATGAGATCAAAAATGCCGCAAAGGCGATTGCCAGAAAAGCGATTGCAGGAGAAATAAATCCTGATGATATAACAGAAGATACTGTTGCAGATTACCTGTATACAAGGGAATTCCCTGATGTGGATCTTTTGATAAGACCAAGCGGTGAACTCAGAATATCCAACTACTTAATATGGCAGTGCGCTTATGCCGAATTTTATTTTTCTGATGTGTTATGGCCGGATTTTCTGCCTGAAGAATTAAATAAGGCTTTGCATGCATATGCGGGAAGATCAAGGCGGTTCGGGGGGGTATGATTTCTGGCTACAAGAATTATATCCGCAGTTGTTGCAGCGATATTAGGTGCAGTAGTTTTATGTTTTGCTGATACACCTGTACTTCCTGCAGCAGTTGCAGTGCTTACTGTATTCGGAGTGTTTGAGCTTTACAGAGCGAATAAACTTACCGGGCATAAGCTGATGACAGTACTTGCATGTGCTTTCGGCGGTGCATATCCGTTTCTGATTATGTACGGTTCTGCAAAGATAACACAGCTGTTTACCACAGGCGTTATTATAGGAATTTTTGCAGCGTATCTGCCGCTTCATAAGAGAATGAGTTTTGAGAAACTTTCGTATGCTGTTCTTATGCCTCTTCTTCTGGGAGTATCCATGTCTTCATTATGCAGACTGGAGCTTCTTTCCGACAGGCATGGAGTGGCGTTTATCGTACTCTCGTTATGTGGTGCCTGGGCAGCAGATACAGCAGCATATTTTACAGGAACATTTTTTGGTAAGCATAAGCTGTGTCCGGAAATCAGCCCTAAGAAAACAATAGAAGGATTTATAGGCGGAATTATTTTCGACGGTTTGTTTTTTGTATTATTTAATTCCGTATATGTTATGATTTTTGCCAGGGACTGCGGTGTTAACTATTTTTCATCATTTATTCTCGGAATGATATGTGCTGCACTTGGTACAGTCGGCGACTTGTCAGCATCGCTTATTAAACGCCAGTGCGGAATAAAGGATTACGGAAAAATAATGCCAGGACACGGTGGATTCATGGACAGATTTGACAGTGTACTTTTTGTAGTTCCGTTTATGTACGCTTATTTGTCAGCCATCAACATTTATGTTTGATTTTTCATGTATCATTTATGATTATACATGAATTTGCAGAGATTTTATTATTCACGGATATTAGGGCTAACAGATTGGAAGTTTGTTAGCCCTGTATTTTCTTTGTTTTGGAGGAAAAGGCATGAAAAAAATATCAGTATTAGGTTCAACAGGTTCCATAGGACTTCAGTCTCTTGATGTTGCACGTAAACACAGCCTTGATATTCAGGCGCTTGCAGCACACAGCAACTGGAAAAAACTCGAAGAGCAGGCAAGAGAATTTTCACCTGGTTATGTTTGTATCTATGATGAAAAATATTATTCTGATTTAAAAACTTCACTTTCAGATACGAATATAAAGGTTCTGTCCGGTATGGACGGATTGTGCGAGATAGCCGCAAGTCAGGAAACAGATATTCTCCTTAACTCAGTGGTCGGTATGGTAGGACTTCTGCCGACACTTACAGCAATAGAAAACAAAAAGGATATTGCACTTGCAAATAAAGAAACTCTGGTTGCCGGCGGCAATCTTGTTATGTCTGCAGCTTCTGAAAAGGGTGTAAATATTTTTCCGGTTGATTCGGAACATTCTGCAATATTCCAGTGCCTGCAGGGTAACAGTATGAATAAAATAAGCAAAATAATTCTTACTGCTTCAGGTGGTCCTTTCTTTGGAAAAAACAAAAAAGATCTTATGGATGTAACAGCTGCTGAGGCCCTTAATCATCCGAACTGGAGTATGGGCAATAAAATTACTATAGATTCATCTACGCTTATGAACAAAGGTCTGGAATTTATCGAGGCAAAATGGCTGTTTGATTTAACACCGGAACAGATTGAGATAGTGGCTGTCTCTTATACACATCTCCGAGCCCACGAGACAGGCAGAAATC
>CAMCOJ010000284.1 GCA_945876405.1 uncultured Ruminococcus sp. | reverse complement strand
TACACAAGGAGTATCGTCGGCAGCGTCAGATGTGTATAAGAGACAGGAGTACCGCCGGCCATTGATACGCCGGTTTTAACCGCTTCTACAATCTTGTCTATATTCATATGACCAGGAACTATCTCGTTGTATGATGAAACGATACCAACCAGTGGACGTTCCATTTCTTCCTTTGTCATGCCGAGTGCGTTGAAGAGTGAACGCTGAGGAGCCTTGTCTACTCCTTCACAGTAAAAATTACATTCCATTTTCTTTTCCGCCTTTTAATAATATTTTTTATAATAAAAGCTGCTTTCCCATAAGCAAATGCTTAACCGGGAAAGCAGCAATCTTTTTCAGAATAAATGCCAGCCGGTCTGACGTGGCGATCATTTAAAAAAGAAGATATCAGTTGTTGATGAACTTGTCTTCTTCGTTGTTCCAGCTGTAGAGCTTTCTGATTTCTTCGCCAACCTTTTCAGCTGGATGTTCAGCAGCAAGCTTTCTCATAGCTCTGAAGTGAGCCTGACCGCCTGCAGGTGACATGTCGAGAAGGAATTCCTTGGCAAATGAACCGTCCTGGATGTTCTTGAGGATCTGCTTCATAGCCTTCTTTGTATCTTCTGTGATGATCTTAGGTCCTGTGATGTAGTCGCCGTATTCAGCTGTATTTGAGATTGAGTATCTCATACCTGCAAAACCACTCTGGTAGATAAGGTCAACGATGAGCTTCATTTCGTGGATACATTCAAAGTATGCATTTCTTGGGTCGTAGCCAGCTTCAACGAGTGTTTCGAAACCGCACTGCATAAGAGCACATACACCGCCGCAGAGAACAGCCTGTTCGCCGAAGAGGTCTGTTTCTGTTTCTGTTCTGAATGTTGTTTCAAGAATACCAGCTCTTGCGCCGCCGATAGCGAGACCGTATGCGAGAGCCATATCCTGAGCCTTGCCTGTAGCATCCTGAGCAACAGCAACGAGACAAGGAACACCCTTACCAGCCTGGTATTCAGATCTTACTGTGTGTCCAGGTCCCTTAGGTGCAATCATTGTTACGTCAACATCTGCAGGAGGAACAATCTGGCCAAAGTGAATAGCGAAACCGTGAGCGAACATGAGCATATCGCCAGCCTTGAGGTTTGGTTCGATATCCTGCTTGTACATCTGAGCCTGCTTTTCATCGTTGATGAGAATCATGATGATGTCAGCCTGCTTTGCAGCTTCAGCAGCTGTGAATACTTCAAAACCCTGCTTTACAGCCTTGTCCCATGACTTGCTTCCTTCGTAGAGACCGATGATTACGCGGCCCTTGTCACCAAGTGATTCCTTTGCATTGAGAGCGTGAGCATGACCCTGGCTGCCGTATCCGATAACAGCGATTGTCTTTCCGTAGAGGAGTGAGAGATCGCAGTCTTCCTGATAAAATACCTTTGCTGAATTTTCCATTATAAAGACTCCTTTTATAAAAATTTAAAAAAACTTATATACGGGCAGAAGCTCAGAAGTTTCTGAGACAGTGGCTGCCTCTTTCAAGAGCTACAATACCTGTACGGCAGATTTCCATAATGCCGAAAGGCTTAACGAGCTCAATAAAAGCATTAATTTTTGTAGTTTCACCTGTAATCTCTATACAGAGAGCATCAGGGGAGTAGTCAACAATCTTTGAGCGGAATACGTCAACAGCAGCAAGTACATCCTGTCTTGTTGATGAGTCGTTCTTAACCTTGATGAGAAGAAGTTCGCGTGTAACTGTTTCATCACGTTCCATAACCTGAACCTGCTTGACATCATGGAGCTTGCTGAGCTGTTTTACAACCTGATCCTTTGAATAGTCGTCTCCGATCATTGAAACTGTCATTCTTGAGAATTCAGGTGATTCTGTTTCGCCGACTGTGAGGGTGTCGATGTTGAATCCTCTTCTTGTAAACATGCTTGAAACTCTTGTCATAACACCCGGTTTATTGGCAACGAGTATGCTGAATATATGTTTTCCCATAAGACTTAACCTCCTATGTGAGTGATGATATTGTCGATTGAACCGCCTGGCGGAAGCATAGGGAGAACGAATTCATCTTCGCTTATTGCACAGTCGATAACACAAGGACGCTTTGAAGCAATTGCCGCATCAAGTGCCTCCTTAAGTTCATCAGTATTAACAGCTGAGAAACCGAGAGCACCGAAAGCTTCAGCAATCTTTGTGAACTTTGTCTGACGCTTGTCAAGTGTTGTGTTTGAATAGTGCTTGTCGAAGAAGAGTGTCTGCCACTGTCTTACCATTCCTAGTACACCGTTGTTCATAACAACTATAATTACAGGAACATTGTCTGAAACAGCTGTTGCGAGTTCGTTGAGATTCATGCCGAAGCTTCCGTCACCTGTAAAGAGAACTACAGGGTCCTTTGTTGCCTCGTATGAACCGATAGCAGCACCGAGACCGAAGCCCATTGTGCCGAGCCCGCCGCTTGAGATGAACTTTCTTGACTGTTCAAATCTGTAGCGCTGTGCAACCCACATCTGGTGCTGACCAACGTCTGTAACGATAACTGCATTTTCAGGCATCTTTTCATTTACTGCATCAACAATATCGTATGGAGTCATTGCATCAGACTTCTTAAGTGATGCAGCTTCATCAGCCTTAAACTTTTCAATCTGAGCGTTCCATTCTGTGTTCTGTTTCTTTTCAACCATTGATATAAGTTTACTTAAAGTGTCCTTAATATCTCCTGCGATGCCAATGTCAGAAGAAATATTCTTGTCGAGTTCGGCAGCATCAATATCTATATGTATGATTCTGCAGTTTCTTACATATACATTTTTGTTGCCTGTTGCTCTGTCACTGAATCTTGCACCTGCACAGATAACAAGGTCTGCTTCAGCCTGAGCCATTGATGAAGCATAGTGTCCGTGCATTCCCTGCATTCCGAGAAATCTTGGGTTTGAGAACGGAACTGATGAGATACCCATCAGACTGCATCCGATAGGTGCGTCAATTATGTCAGCAAATTTTTCAATTACTGCACCTGCATTGCCTGAGATAACACCGCCGCCGCAGTAGATATATGGTTTCTTTGATTCGGCAATAAGCTTTGCCGCTTCTTCAAGATCTGCTTCATCCGCAACCGGTACAGGAAGTGCCGGAGCAACCGGTTTGTTGCTGAATTCAGTCTGAGCGATCTGAACATCCTTTGGAATATCAACGAGAACCGGACCCGGTCTGCCTGAACGTGCAAGAAGGAATGCTTCTCTGAGTGTGTCAGCAAGTTCGTTAATATCCTTAACTATATAGTTATGCTTTGTTATTGGGAGAGTAATGCCGCAGATATCGACCTCCTGGAAGCTATCTCTTCCCAGCAGACTGCATGGGACGTTACCTGTAATAGCGACCATCGGGACTGAATCGAGATATGCTGTGGCGATACCTGTTACAAGGTTTGTCGCACCAGGACCTGATGTTGCAAGAACAACACCGGTCTTGCCTGTTGAGCGAGCGTATCCGTCGGCTGCGTGGGACGCACCCTGTTCGTGGGCGGTTAAGACATGTTTGATGCGGTCTTTGTATTCGTAAAGAGCATCATAAATGTTAATAACCTGTCCTCCCGGATAACCGAAAATACAGTCACAGCCCTGTTCAATCAAAACTTCAATAATAATCTGTGAACCTGATAATTTCATAAGCTTGTGATTTCCTTTCAAAAAATATATACTTTCTGACTGTTGCATTGAATTTGCTTCAGAAAAAAGTCTACAGATAAAATTATACCATATTGAAAAA
>CAMCOJ010000283.1 GCA_945876405.1 uncultured Ruminococcus sp. | reverse complement strand
GACTACCAATATTCAACAGAATAATATATTCAAAATCACTTCTCACCTGGTATATTATGTGTATTTATGTATTTTTCATACATATCAGGTCGGCGTTCTCTGGTTATTTCAATACTTTTTTCAAGTCTGAAACTTTCAATATTTTTATGGTGTCCGGACAAAAGCACCTCAGGAACACTTACCCCGTGCCACTCTGCCGGTCTGGTATACTGAGGATACTCCAGAAGTCCGTTAAAATGACTTTCATCCTGATAGCAAAGTTCATCGGAAAGCACACCGCTGCACATTCTTGACACTGCATCTGCAACAACAAGCGCAGGAAGTTCTCCGCCTGTAAGCACATAGTCTCCGACAGATATCTCCTCATCAACTATCTCGTCAATAACACGCTGGTCAACGCCCTCATAGTGGCCGCAGATTATAAGTATATTTTCATATCCGGCAAGTTCCACTGCTCTCGCCTGCGTAAAAACAGTCCCCTTAGGTGACATATAAATCGTATGCGGCTTCTCACCGAGCTCATCACAGACAGCACTGTAGCAGTTGAATATCGGGTCAGCCTGCATAACCATTCCCATACCGCCACCGTAAGGTGTGTCATCAACTCTTCTGTGCCTGTCAAGAGTATAGTCACGGATATTTCTGCAGGAAATCTCAACTGCACCTTTTTTTCTTGCGCGTCCTATTATGCTTTCCGCAAGTACGCTCTCACACATCTCCGGAAAAAGCGTAGCTATCTCAATCTTCATCTTCAAAAAGCCCCTTCAGAGGTGTGATGCGCATAACCTTGTTTTCTATGTCCGTATCAACCACCACATCAGCAATGGCAGGTACAAGATATTCCTTTTCACCGTTCTTTACAGTATAGACATCATTGGCGCCGGTCTGGAAAACGTCCTTTATTGTCCCGTACTCAACCCCCGTGTCATTGTCTATAACCCTGATTCCGATAAGATCCTTTACAAAATATGTATTTTCATCAAGTTCAACATCTTCCCTTGAAATGTAGAGCACCATGTTTCTGAGAGTTTCAGCCTGCTCCACAGTATCGTAGCCGTCGAACTTTACTATAGCCATGTTTTTAAATACCCTTGCATTGACAACCTCAAGTTCCTTTCTGCCTTCGCTGTCAAGATAGAGATAATCAAATTCGCAGAGGAAGTCCGGGCTGTCACACCACGGCATTATCTTTACTTCGCCTCTGAGTCCATGAACATTTACAACTTTTCCGGCTTCCAGATAATTTTCTGACATATTCATTCACCTGTTTCTGTATTTTATCAAAAAAACTGCCAGAATAACCTGAAAATTAATCTGACAGTATTGTTTTCTTGCTTAAATTTTATTCTCTGAAATTATTCAATCTCGAGAAGTACTTTCGTATTGTTTCTTGCCGCGCCTGCACGCATAACAGTTCTGACAGCCTTTGCTATTCTTCCCTGCTTGCCTATCACACGCCCCATATCTTCCTGTGCAACATGAAGATGGAAAACAATCACACCTTCTTCATTAGGTGCGTCTTCTGTTATTGTGATTTCCTGTTTGTTCTCAACAAGACCTTCAACAATTGCTAAAAGCAGTTCTTTCATAATTTTTCTCCTTTTTAATAACAGCGAATTACGCTGCCCCTTTCTGATAACGATATAATCTTAAGATACAGACTAAAAGTCTGTATCAAAAGATAAACGCGTGAATTAAGCCTGAGCGTTCTTTATAAGCTTCTTAACTGTTTCAGTTGGCTGTGCACCGTTCTTGATCCACTTGTCAGCCTTTTCAGTATCTATCTTGATAACGCTTGGTGTCTTAGTTGGATCATAGTATCCGATTTCTTCGATGAATCTGCCGTCTCTTGGGTATCTTGAATCAGCAACAACAACACGGTAGAAAGGAGCCTTCTTAGCACCCATTCTCTTTAATCTGATCTTTACTGCCATTTTTATTTCACCTCCGGATTTTGTTTGACGAATTTATATTAATGCATATTGCAAAAATATCATTTTTTATGGTTCACTGGGAGATCCATGCCTTTTGGCATATCAGGCATCTTGTCAAAGTTCATACCCGCTATTCGCTTCTTCATGCGCTTTGCAGATAACGGACCCTTGCCTTTTCCCATATTGCCGAACTGCTTCATAACCTTCTGCATCTGCTCAAACTGTCTGAGAAGTCTGTTGACATCCTCAACCTTCATACCGCTTCCGGCCGCAATTCTTTTTTTTCTTGACGGATTAATGATTGACGGCTTTGCTCTTTCCGCAGGAGTCATAGATGTTATTATCGCATCTATTCTCTGGAACTGTCTCTCATCAACATCCATATCCTTTACCTTGTCTCCCACACCAGGAAGCATGGAAAGCAGGCTCTTGATTGAACCCATCTTCTGAATCTGAAGAAGATAGCTTCTGAGATCATCCATATCGAAAGTGTTTTCAGTAAACTTCTTTGCAAGTTTTTCTGAATCCTTAAGGTCAACCGCACTCTCTGCCTTTTCAATAAGCGTAAGCACGTCACCCATACCAAGGATACGGGAGGCCATTCGTTCAGGGTGAAACTGTTCAAAATCATCGAGTTTCTCGCCCATACCAACGAACTTGATTGGCTTACCTGTTACAGCGAGTACTGACAGCGCAGCACCGCCTCTTGTATCTGAATCGAGCTTTGACATAAGAACGCTGTCTATTCCAAGTGCATCATCAAAAGCCTTGGCAACATTTACAGCATCCTGACCTGTCATGGCATCGACAACAAGCATAATCTCCGAAGGGTCTGTTTCCTTCTTAATGTTTTTGAGCTCATCCATAAGCTCAGTATCTATATGGAGACGGCCGGCTGTATCGAGGATAACAATATCATGACCGTAATCCTTAGCATGTTTTATTGATTCTGATGCAATCTTTACAGGATCTGACTGACCCATCTCAAAGACCTTAACTTCTGCCTTTTCACCAACAATCTTAAGCTGGTCGATAGCAGCAGGTCTGTAGATATCGCAGGCAACAAGAAGAGGTCTGTGTCCCTGACTCTTAAAATACTTTGCAAGCTTTGCAGAATGAGTTGTTTTACCTGAACCCTGAAGTCCGCACATCATAATGACACACGGCGGTTTCGAAGGCATATTGACTCTTGCATTGGAATTACCCATAAGATTGCAGAGTTCTTCATTTACAATCTTTACAACCATCTGTGCAGGTGTGAGACTCTTGAGTACGTCCTCGCCAACAGCTCTCTCGGATACCTTTGCAACAAAATCCTTAACTACCTTGTAGCTTACATCGGCTTCAAGAAGTGCAAGCCTTACTTCTCTCATGGCCTCTTTAACATCAGCCTCTGTTAGTTTTCCCCGTGACTTCAGACGTTTGAAAACGTTATTGAGTTTATCAGACAAACCTTCAAATGCCATAATCCAAGAAGCCCTCCTTTACGTATTATCTGAACAGTTCTTCACTCTGTTCAATACAGTTCATTATCTTTTCGGAATACTCAGAAATACTTTTCTGATAGCCGTATTTTTTACTGTACTCTTCAGTGCAGTTTCTTATCTGTTCAAGTATACTGCGGTACTGGTTCATCTTCCCGACAAAACCGACCTTTTTCTCAAAGTCATCAAGATACTGCTCTGCGTGTTTTATTGCATCATGCACTCCCTGACGTGATATATTCTCGTTTTCCGCTATCTCAGAAAGCGAAAGGTCTTCATAATAGTAAAGCCTGTCTCTTATACACATCTCCGAGCCCACGAGACAGGCAGAAAT
>CAMCOJ010000282.1 GCA_945876405.1 uncultured Ruminococcus sp. | reverse complement strand
GTGAGAATTATACGAAAGCATAAGAATGAACTTTCAATTTATCCTAATGAATTATGGACTGAGAAAAAAATTATTGAATTACTTGTTTAAAAAATTATATGCCGGTTCTCATCAGATTACGATGGGAACCGGTTTTTTCTGTCTTAAAACATTGAAAATTTAATTGATTGGAATGAGCCAAGTGGAGAAGGCTGTATAGTATCTGACAGAATTACCAAAGACGGATTTAAAGTTGGATATATGTATAGGGAACAGCCTGACGATGGCAGACCAGACATCGGATGGAGATTTATGGCAGGGAATGACAATGATGAATATATGAATGATTCAAACAATCATCATGTATTTGCTATCAATACAATTTGTAATTATGATAGAGATATTATCCCCTATTTAAGGTCTGAAATGGGCAGTGCATATATTAGAGTAGACAACACTAAATTTGAAATTGATGATGGTTCTAAACATATATTCATAGCTATGCAGAACATATAAATTTCCATTTGTATAACTAATTTAAATCATTCTTTAAAATCATAGCATAGTACAAGAAAATGCCCGGAAGCATGGCTCAGAAAAATATCTGAGTTTCTGACTCCGGGCATCGTTTTATCTCATCTCATTCTTATCCACATACCCTGTAACGTACTTCCCTGCAGGCGTATTGCCACAGTATTCTGGCTTTACAGTCACACGATATCTGCCGTTAAGATCCTTACCGTCATAAAGGAAATACTCCCCGGTGATTGTTCTCACTTCTGTCTTAGAATCCACACTTGCATAAAGTTTTGCACCGGTAAGATACACCTTCTCGCCCTTACCATACTTCAGAACGTTGCTGAACACCGTATTTCCCTGTTCATCATAAACCTCATATCCTCTTGGACACGCTTTCTTTGCATTTTCAAGTACAGAGTATGCACCAGTCTGGCTCTTTGCATCGTCCTTTGAAAGTCTGACACGATAGAGTTTCTTCACTTCCGGTTTTGGATTACCTTCGTTCAGATACCCTTCAACCTTCTTTCTGAACTCATCCCAATGCGGAAGAATATACGCCGGACAGTACTTCCCGCTGTACCAGTGATGATGGGTATAGAGCCTGTCAATGCCGAAGCCGTACTGCCTAAGGAGTGCGGCAGCAAGTCTGGCAGCGTTATCTTCAGATTTTCTGTCTCTGTCAGTATAATCTCTTCCCATGATACACTCGATTGCAATGGTTCTGAGGTTGCCGTCACCATCACCGTCTGCTGCGTGCCAGCCTGAAAGAGTCAGCGGAAGGTTCTGCCACGCACATGTATCGTCCACATAGAAATGCACACGCACATCATTCATATTGCCGTTGACAGTTGCACGGGTATACTGCTCTGCCGGAGTTGTTCCGTCAGCTACCGAAATCCAGTCGGTATTGTGGATTGTTACACCGATTACCCTGCCTTCCATTGATGCGGAAGGCATTGCGATGTTTCTGCTGTTGTGGGCTGTGAGAAGATATTCATTTACCTTTACTCCGCCCAGATTTGTAACTTTGTCTGCTCTTAAGATCATATTATTTCTCCTCCTTATCTCCACCTCGATGGAGCTGTTCAAGTGTTTCTTTCAGTTTCTCCGGTATCGGCAGTCCGAGATGTACTGCATTTTCAAGAAGTGATACACCTTCATTTGAAAGGTAGAAAAATATCACTGCCGAACGCAGCACACTTCCGGCTCCGATTACCTGTGTGTCAAGAATATGTGCCATACCGACAAGAATAAATATCATCACTTTCCTGAAAATGCCCTTAAAGCCAACTTCACTTGATAGCTTCTTGTCAACCACAGCACACATTACCCCTGTTGTGTAGTCTGCGACCACAAATAAGATAAGCGCAGCCATTAATCCGTCACAGCCTCCCATAAAATATCCGAGCCAACCTCCGATTGCCGAAAAGCAGACTCTTGTCATTATCCAGAAATCCTTCATAAAACTTCACCTCCCTCAGAAAATGATGGCATATCAGAAATGACCAGATGTGTATTATCCGACCTTCCAAGCCAGCATAAATAGTAATTACCGGGAGCAGAAACCCTGCACGGTATCAGATGTGAAATGAACTCACTGCAGTCAAGCCACCAGAGTTGACAGAAATACCTCCACACCATCAAGAGCATTAACAGCATCATTCCAGCTGTTAAGCTGAGTCTGTGTAATACTGTCAATAACTATAGTGAAAGTCAAATTTATTTTGACTTTCACTATATTTTATTCGAATGGGTATGAATGTTGTCGGATTGTATCTGATTAAGAAGATTGATATTTTCGTGTTTATGAATGCTCTGTTCAAACTCTTCACGGATATCGTGAATCTCATAGATAAACCTGTCCTCAAGCTGCTGAATTCGTGAGTCACAGTTACACGGAGCCGCGTACCATTTCGTACTTCTCACCGCTGATTTTATTAAGCCGAATATTTGCTGTACCGCCTGTTTTCTCACAGATTTTATAGATCCACTCCATAAGGTTTGAGTAGCTGATCTGCAGCTTGGTTTCTCGTTCCAGCATTCTCCCTGAACAGTTCCGAGTTTAAGTCCGGAGATTTTTCTTTCCGCTGAGTCAATAGCATTTCTGCGTACAGCAGATTGAACTATCTCTGAATACGCTGTTTCAGTAGTGATATTCAATGTCGGATAGATGATTCTGCGTTCTAAAAGACACATAAGAAAGCGACCACCAACAATCAGGTAGTCGCCTTCTTCAGCATCAGTTTCTATTTTTACAGACTCTATAAGGCCAAAATGCTCGTTATCATCGTCCCTTCCGACTATTCTGCCTGTCCGGAAGATTTCAATATTTCTCGGTGATGCTGCAATATACACTTCAAAACAGCCGCACTGATAATACTCAACATCCCACAGCAGACTTGAAAAAGTATCGGTTTTATTTCCGGTTTTTGTTGTGATGATAATCCTGTCACCTTCCTTGATTTCTCCCTGAATCTGCATATACGCATCTGTATGCGAGTTGTAGATTGTATGATTTGTTGCAGGTCCTCCGCCGATTTCAAGTGTAAACCCAACTTCATCACCGTTATTTACAATGGTCATAATGTTCTTCGTATTATACTGACCAAGAGGAAACGACTCATCGTCATCCTGAAAAATGAAGTAAAACGCACCGATAACTCTGGAATACTCTGCTGTCTGTATCTGTGTGGAGTATCAGTAAATATCCGGACATTTCCTTGTTTCCATGAAACAAATAATTTTACGGTAACTCCATTTAATTCAATCCATATCAATAATCCATCATTGTTCCACATTTGTCACAGAATTTTGCAGATTTAGGAAGTCTATTTCCACAGTTTCTTTGATAAAGATCCTTTAATTTCAACAGTGTCAGGGGCTTTTATGTTTCCAAAAACAATCATTAAGTTTTGGTTTACAAACTGATTATCATAAACAATTGCAGATTCTCGTATAATTTTTATAGCCGTTATTTTATTCATATTACCTCAAAAATTTAAAAGGGAGAGCCATGCCGCAGCAAATGAACTCTCCCTTTAGTGGCTGATTTATTTTGTTGTCCGCCAACTACCGACCTACATGTTCGGCTTTAATATCAGGTTTATTTTGTTGCCTGCCAACTACCGGCTCACAGGTACGGCATCAATATCGGATTTTTATCGTGTCAGCCCACGTTAGTAACAAGTCGTTATTCTACTTATATTATAATGCTTTTTTTAATGTTGTCAAATATATTTTATGTTATAGTGAACAA
>CAMCOJ010000281.1 GCA_945876405.1 uncultured Ruminococcus sp. | reverse complement strand
CCAAGAAGCCATTTCTTCATTAACAATATATCTTTTTTATCCGGTTTTCTATCCGGAATAACGTTCGGAGCCGGTGTCTGAACAATCAGCTTAAGTCTGTTTGATGCCAAAGTATTTTTGTTATCAAACTTTACTGTAGGATTTTTTCCCTTTACAAGCGGGTTGTCACTTTCATACATTGCAAGACAGATTGTTTCACTTCCGTTTAGTGTGCCGTCGTATTCGAATATGAGGCTTTTTCTTCTCCGTCGTGGAATGATCCTTTTTCTATTCTTACTGGTTTCCCGAATAAATTTAGTTTGTCACCATATTCATCTGTAATTTCCACACAAAAATCTATATTAAAATAACATGGTGCAACCCCTGTATTTTTTACTGTAACCTTTAGTTTGTTTCCGCTCCTTTTAGCAGATGTTACAGTGAAATTATATCCGATACGATTGACCATTTCGTCAATAACATCTTTCTGTTCCTGATAAATTCTATAACCACACTTACTGTCCTGATCGAGAGCTGTCATTGTTAGGTGTGCAATCTCAATGCATTCACGAAAACGCCGCTTTGTCCATTTCAAAGGACCGTAGGGGCCATTACTGTTTTCAAGCATCATGCTGTAAGTTCCGGCATTTTCCGCAAGTGCAGGCACATTCGCCTTGTAGGAGCGACGAAGATCCCATTCTTCGTTTGAACTGGCAATCAAACCGTCATTACGCTTTGCAACTCCGATTGAAAGAGCATAGTCATATACCTCTCCGTATACATCGGACGGCACAGCAAGCAGAGTTTTTTCAAATACATCTTTATAATGCTTTATCATATCCTTTTGTATTTCAACCTCTGGCATATCGCTGCCGGTTACCTGTGAAAAATGCCACTCTCCCCAGTTTCCGAACGGTCTGATGTCAATAAACTCCACTCTTGGATCACCGTCAAAATGTTCAGCAAGTGCGGATGCAAAGTCCCTGCATGCCTGCAGATACACTTCATCGTCCCATACAGGTACATCCAGTTCAACGTCCGGATCCTCAACCAGTGTTACTCTTTTCTTACCTGCTCCCTTGTCATATATCCACTGCGGAACAAAGTCATGCTCTTCTCCGAAATTATCATGAGAGCCGGAAAGATGTGAATACGGCAGGATTCGCAGTACATAGGTCATGTTATGCTTTTCGCAGGCATCAAGCATATCGTCAATTTCTTTCCAGTTGTATACATTCTCTTCAGGATTGATATCTTCCCAGTAGTGAACGCCATTACAGACTGTAACTACATCCCATGCATGATTATTCATAGAACCGCCTTTTCCATAAGGAAAAGAGGATTCAAACATATTCGGATTGTAAACTGTCATCACGTAACCTTTGTGTGGATTAGGAACAGGGATTCCGGATAATTCTGTTTCATAAATTACGGCAGATGAAACATCAAAGTCTTTGTATGGATCATAAATTTCCTTATCCGGTTCTTCCGCAGAAAAGAGTAGTTCACTTACCATCTGTGCCATTTTGTCTGCACCTGAATAATTTAAATGAAGACCGTCTGCTGTGTAATATTCCTTTGCATATTTATATGTATTTTCAAGGCAGAATGTCAGCCACGAACCGAACAGGTCAAGTGTTTCAGCTTCTTCAGCATCTGCAATTGCTTCTGTAATATCACTAAACCAGCGTTTCTGTATGATCGGATATTTCGCACAGTCGCTTAGTTCTCCGTGCTGTTTTACAAGATACACCTTCATTCCTCTGGCTTTGGCACGACGTATCATTTCTGTTACAGAAACTTTGTACTCTGTGGAATCGGGTGAGAGATTGTCTTTTTTATATGCTGAAATATAATCATTGATACCAGCAGCAAGTATAAAAATATCTCCGCTTTTTCCATAATATTCAATTGTGTCAAACAGAGAATCACGCAGCTCACGCGAGGTGATTCCACTTGCGGAAATATTTCTGACATCATATTTATCTGTATCAACGTAATTGAATAAATACTGTCCCCAGCCATGGATATCATCTTCAGATACATTATAACAGCTGGCTGCAGTTGAATCTCCACCAATCCAGATAGTCGGTTTGGTCATAGTCTGCATTGAAATCTGTTCTATTTCAAGTGCACTTATCGAAAAATCTGTTCCCACTCCTGAACCAGCATAAATACTCAGTTGCCCGTCTGTAACCGGAATCGTAAAGTTATCCGTTGCGTTGTTTCCTGTCAGAAAGAAAAGCTGCGGTATTCCTTCCGCTGTAATCGTAGCTGACTGAACATCGCCTGTTGTGACAGTTATTTTATATACACCTGTCGGCAGATCGACCTTAAAAAAATGGTCCGGAACCTCTGAAATGAACCTGACTGCATCTGATAAAGCTCCTGCCCCTCCTGACAGAACATTTTCCACTGCATCCGTATTTGCGAAACCATATCCATTTGAAACTGTGTAGCCATCGCCTGCAGATACACCAGTATATCCCTCTGCAGTTTCTTTTCCTCCAAAATCAAATTTCATTGAAACAAGCCGGTCGTTTTCCGGACTTGTTTCAGTCGGAAAAGAATGTATCACTGAAGCAATGGCAAGAACAACTGCTAGAAATCGCTCCATTATTATACCTCCCTGTTATAGATTCAAATCAAAAAATCAGTGTTGTCAGTCAGACATTTTCAGAACTGATAACACTGATTTTGTATTATTTTTTAACAGATTCTGTTACTGAACAGTATATTCATCACCGGTAACCTCGACTCCGCCCCATTCAATTACAGAATAGCCGTGTCTTTCAAATGATTCAAGTTTCTGCTCCGGAATTTCGGTATACTGGTCAAGTGGTTTGAACGCCATAAATACTCTCTGAATACAGTCCGGTTTCGGCGTGATTTCAAGACCTGCATATTCTTCATATTTTTCTGTCTGGAATGAAATGAGGTTGTATTTATTGTCCTGCATCCTTGGCATCCAGTATACGATAAATTCGTTGTATTCTCTCGGTGTAAGTCCGAGATATTCAAGTTTTTCCTGAAGGAATCTTACTGTATCGGTTCCTTTTACCACAAATCCACTCGACATATCCCATTTTTGTGAGGAAATGCCCTCCCAGAATAAATACGAATATTCCCTTCCTGACGCATCATGAAGTACAGAATCAGGGTCAGCTGTTACATTCCATCCTGTGAACCTGTTGTACTGAGGATATGTGTATGTCAGATTTCCCAAATCTTTAATGTGTAGTCTGACATTGATATCCATAGTTTCCTCAGGATAAAGGTATATGACCGGTTTATCTGGAACTGGTTCCCCCGGTGCATATTCGATCGGATTATCTGTTATTTTTACGGTCTGGTTCTGATATTTTTCCTTTGGAACTTCAATGCGGAACAGATATTTTATATTCATGTTATTGTAGTGTGTAACAGTAATATTTATTGAAGATTCGGTCAATAATGATTCTGCTTCCGGATCATGATAAGCTGACCCGTCACTCGTACAGAATATATAGACATATTTTTCGTAGTCCGATTCAGAAGGCATGAAATCAGCAGTAACACCAAGAGGTTTATAAATGTCATATATATTATCTTTGTCAATCTGCGCTTTTTCAAGGAAATCATAAAGCTCTTCGTCTGAAGTAACTACCCCGATTACGTTTTCTTTTCCGGCTGTTTCAAAACCTTCATCAAATCCGTATATCTCTGTAGTCAGTTCAACAGGGTTTTTAACAGCACCTGTATCCAAAAGCATTGATTTGAGTTGGATCTGTCTCTTATACACATCTGACGCTGCCGACGATACTCCTTGTGT
>CAMCOJ010000280.1 GCA_945876405.1 uncultured Ruminococcus sp. | reverse complement strand
CTACACAAGGAGTATCGTCGGCAGCGTCAGATGTGTATAAGAGACAGGGACAGTTCCGTATCTTCCGATTGATCCGACAGATGTTGGTCGTGTTTACGAAGCTGATGTTATCAGAATCAACAGCCAGTCAGGCAAGGGTGGTATCGGATATCTCATGGAAACCAGATATGGTATGAACCTGCCTCCAAAGATGAGGGAAGCATTCGGCTATCATGTGAAGAGTGTTTCAGATCATGCTCATAAAGAGCTTCTTCCGGATGAAGTATATGATATATTCATTAATAATTATGTAAACATTGAGGAGCCAGTCAGTATATCGGAAATTCATTATGTTCAGAACAACGGCATTGAAGCGACGGTTACTTTTGAGGTAAACGGAAAGACAGCTGTTGTAACCAATAACGGTAACGGACGTCTTGACGCTGTAAGCAATGCAATCAAGTCTTACTTTAATATTTCCTATATAATTGAAACCTATACAGAACACGCTCTTGAGAATGGCTCTGATTCCAAAGCTGTTGCATATGTCGGAATCAGGAGTGATGACGGAAGCGTATTCTGGGGAACAGGTATTGATACTGATATTGTCACATCTTCTGCAAAGGCACTTGTCAGTGCTGTAAACAGAATGAAAAAAGCATAACTGATATTTAAAATACAGTAAAAAAATAAGAAAGCAGGTTGTAACAATGGGAATGACAATGACTCAGAAAATACTGGCCGCACATGCAGGACTTGACAGTGTTGAAAGCGGACAGCTCATTCTGGTAAATCTTGATCTTGTGCTTGGCAATGATATTACTTCGCCTGTAGCGATAAGGGAATTCAATAAGCTTGGCAAGGATAATGTATTTGATAAGGACAAGGTAACAATGGTAATGGATCACTTTGCTCCTAACAAAGACATTAAGGCTGCTGAACAGTGCAAAATGTGCCGTGATTTCTGCGGTGAAAAGTCTGTAACAAACTTTTTTGATGTAGGCCAGATGGGTATCGAACATGCACTTCTCCCGGAAAAAGGACTTGTTGTATCAGGCGATGCTGTTATCGGTGCTGACTCACATACATGTACATACGGTGCACTCGGTGCTTTTTCAACAGGTGTGGGTTCAACTGATATGGCTTGTGGTATGGCAATAGGAAAGGCATGGTTCAAAGTTCCTGAAGCAATAAAATTCGTACTTAAGGGTAAGTTTAACAAGTACGTTTCAGGTAAGGATCTCATCCTCCACATAATTGGCATGATTGGTGTTGACGGCGCTCTTTACAAGTCAATGGAATTCACAGGTGAGGGGCTTAAGAGCCTTTCGATGGATGACAGACTCTGTATTGCAAATATGGCTATCGAAGCCGGTGCAAAGAACGGTATTTTCGAAGTGGATGACATTACACTTAAGTATGTTGCTGAACACAGCGACAGAAAGCCTGTGATTTACAAGGCTGATGATGATGCAAAGTACGAGAGGGTTATTGAGATTGATCTTTCAGAAGTTAAGTCAACCGTAGCATTTCCTCATCTTCCTGAAAACGCAAGAACATTTGACCAGATTGATGATGTAAGAATTGATCAGGTTGTAATCGGTTCATGTACAAACGGACGTCTTGAGGACCTCATTGCAGCTGCTGAAATCTTTAAAGGAAGAAAGGTTGCCGGTCACGTAAGAACAATCGTAATTCCTGCTACACAGAAGATTTATCTCGAAGCTATGGAAATGGGACTTCTCAAAACATTTATTGAAGCTGGTGCTGTAGTTTCAACTCCTACATGCGGACCTTGTCTCGGCGGTCATATGGGTATTCTTGCAAAGGGCGAACGTTCTGTTGCAACAACAAACAGAAACTTTGTCGGCAGAATGGGACACCCTGAATCAGAAGTATACCTTGCAAGCCCTGCTGTTGCGGCAGCAAGTGCAGTTGCAGGCAAGCTCGCTGATCCTGCAGTTATAATGGCTGACTAATACAGATACGGAGGATTTACTATGAAATATGAAGGTACAGTAATCAAGTACGGTGATAATGTGGACACAGACGTAATTATCCCTGCAAGATATCTTAACACAATAGATAAAAAGGAACTTGCTTCACACTGCATGGAGGATCTTGACACAACATTTGTAAAGCGTGTTAAGGCCGGAGATATTATGGTTGCCGGTCAGAATTTCGGATGTGGTTCTTCAAGAGAACACGCTCCTATCGCAATCAAGGAGAGCGGAATTTCAATAGTAATTGCGAAGAGCTTTGCAAGAATTTTCTACAGAAATTCTATCAACATTGGTCTTGGAATTGTTGAATGTCCGGAAGCTGCTGAAGAAATTTCAGAAGGCGATACAGTTGAAGCTGATATGGATAATGGTATCATCTATAACAGGACAACAGGAAAACAGTACAAAACAGCTCCTTTCCCTGAATTTGTCCAGAAGATTATTGAAAACGGCGGACTTATTCAGTCAATCGCTGACGGTGTAATCAAGTAAGGAGGACATTTGCAATGAATTATAATATAGCTTTACTCAGAGGCGACGGAATCGGTCCTGAGATAGTAGACAGTGCTGTTGAAGTGCTTAAGAAGATCGGCACGAAGTACGGTCATACATTTAACTTTACTCCGTATCTTATCGGCGGATGTGCTATTGATGCAACAGGTGAGCCGCTTCCTGAAGAAACAGTAAAGGGATGTCTTGCAAGTGACAGTGTACTTCTCGGTGCAGTAGGCGGTCCGAAGTGGGATTCACTTCCGGGAAACAAGAGACCTGAAAAGGCTCTTCTAGGAATAAGAGCAGCTCTTGAACTCTTTACAAATCTTCGTCCTGCAAAGCTTTATCCTGCACTTAAGGATGCTTCACCACTTCGTGCTGACATAGTAGCCAAAGGTTTTGACCTTATGATTGTCCGTGAACTTACAGGTGGTATTTACTTTGGTGAAAGAGGAAAGAGAGAAGGAAAATACGGTGAGGAAGCTTACGATACAGAAAGCTACAGCCGTATGGAAATAGAACGTATAGGAAGAGTTGCCTTTGATACAGCGATGAAGAGAAGCAAAAAGCTTATCAGCATTGACAAGGCTAATGTTCTTGAAACATCACGTCTCTGGAGAGAAATCATGCATAAGATGTCAGAAGAATATCCTGAGGTTGAATATTCAGATATGCTCGTTGACAATGCAGCAATGCAGCTTGTAAAGAATCCACAGCAGTTTGACGTTGTTGTTACATCAAATATGTTCGGTGACATTCTTTCAGATGAAGCTTCACAGATTACCGGTTCAATCGGTATGCTTGCTTCCGCTTCACTCGGCAGCACAAAGCGCGGCATGTATGAACCAATCCACGGTTCAGCCCCTGATATTGCCGGACAGAACAAGGCTAATCCTATCGCGACTATTCTTTCAGCAGCAATGATGCTTCGCTATTCATTTGACCTTGCAGAAGAAGCAGACTGCATTGAAAAGGCAGTTGACGCAGTTCTCGAAAAAGGTTACAGAACAGCAGATCTCCTCGGCGGAAGCGAAGAAAAACCGCTTTCATGTACAGAGATGACTGAAAAGATTCTTGAGATGATCTGATAATAAAAAAGCTTCCCGATATCATATACCGGGAAGCTTTTCTGTTATTCATGAAGAAGTCTTTCTCTTTCAAGTGCTTCTTTTTTTTCGTGTATTCTTCCAAGAGTGTACATCATAAGCGCACCAAATAAAAAATTAAATGTTGAAATAAAAAAAGAATTATCGTTTGTTATTCCAATACTGAGATTTGCAATTCCAATTGACATCACCATGGTTCCGTATTTTTTCAGATGAGTTATACGTGAATC
>CAMCOJ010000279.1 GCA_945876405.1 uncultured Ruminococcus sp. | reverse complement strand
ACATAACATACAGCAAAGGCACAGGAAGGTTTAAGGATTCATCCTTTATCATCACCGGATAAATGATAAGCCCTGTAACTACACCCGCATATGCTATTATATCAACTATTCCCCATATAAATGCCCTTAAAAAATTCTTTCTGAAAGTTTCCTTAAAATCAAGCCAGACATAGGCATTCTTGTCTATCGCATAATTTTTAAGTACCTTTGTCATTCCTGCTGTAGCAGGACCAATGGTTATAACCGGAATACATGCCAGCATATAAATCAGATTAAGTGTAAACAGTTTCCAGATTCTTACTCCGAGTATTTCAAAGAAAAGTTTAAGACTTCCTTTTGGTGCGGCATTTTTGGATATTCCTGAACCGGCGTTATCATAACCGCCCGTGCCGAAAAAACCAGCCATATTTTTCCTCCTGTTTCTAATTCAGAAGCTTTTCAGTAAAAAAACAGGTTAATGCACAGTCAGCTGCGGATGAAATCACAACCAGCAGCATAAGCACTGCAAACCTTATGAAATACAATTTAACCTGCGGTGAAAAATTTTCTTCATCACTGCATTTTTCAATTATATACAGAAGTGAAAGGTTTGAAAGTCTTAATGCTTCTCTTGCTGCATATACAAGAATCACTGAAGTTGAAAGTGCGTGCGGAAGAATCATAAGTGATGATATCGCTGCAGCCTTTATCCCGTAAATACTGTACATGTACGAAACCGAAACGCCAAGTGCCGCTCCGCGCCAGAAAAGTATTATGATTCCGGCTGGCTGCGAAATGCTGCAGAATCCTGAAAACATGAGCATTATAAGCAAAAAGGTTGTCCAGGACAGCGACCTTGTAAAAATCTCTGTTACAGTCTGCGTACAGGAAAGCTTTATAAATCCATGACAGAGGGCATCTGACATATACAGGGAAGGTTCATTGCTTCGGCAAAAGAGCAGGGTTCCGAACAACACCCCCGTTATCATCACCGCAAAAAGCAGCATAATGACCTTTATTCTTCCTGAGTCTTCTGAATTTCTTTTGTTTTTCAATCCGATCATCCTATCTGTTTAATATCCTTGTACTAATAGATATGACCGGAAAAATATTTTTATTCTTTATTCGGCAAGCTCATAAGCTCTCTTTGTACAGCTCTCACATGCATTCTTAACTGTCTGTACAAGATTTCCTTCATAAAGCCTGTCAAGTCCGGCAAGTGTTGTGCCGCCCGGTGATGAAACCATCTTTATAAGTTCATCAATTGTATTTCCCGAATCTGTAATCATCTTCGCTGAACCGATAAGGGTTTTCGCAAAGAGCTTTTCAGCAGCTTCCGCTGAAATTCCCTGTTCCTGTGCATATTCGATAAATCCCTTTGCAAAGAGATAGATAAATGCAGGACTGCTTCCGTTTATGGCGATAATCTCCTTCATCCTGTCAGCAGGCAAAACTGCTGTTTCACCGCAGGCATCAAAAATACTGCAGACAAGTGCAAATTCTTCATCGGAAGCCGGTTCAACCTTCGAAAGTGCCGTTGCACCTTCGCCGAGGAGGAGAGGTGTATTCGGCATTACCAGAACTGCCTTAAGCTCAGGGAATGTTCTGGTCTTAAGGTATTCTCCGGAAATACCTGCTGCGATTGAAACCACAACCTTATCAGCTGTAAGGGAAGATTTTATTGTCTCAAGAACACCCGGAAGAACCTGCGGCTTAACTGCGAGGAAAATATAATCGCATTTTTCAACGAGGTCATTTTCAGATGTGCATATATTTACCCCTATGGATTCAGCCCTTTTGCAAAGCTCTTCGCTTATATCAAAAGCATAAAGTGAAATATCCTTAATTGAACTGCCGGTAATCCCCTTCATAATGGCAAACCCCATATTTCCGGCACCTAAAAAGCCAACTTTTTTCATAGTAAAAATTCCTTTCTGAAATATTGATACTATATTCAATTATACACAAGTTTTCAGGATTTAGCAAGTACGGGATAAATAAAAAATGCGGTACCGTTTTATCAGCACCGCATAAAGTATGGATTATAATTATAGTGAACGTCAAATTCACTTCTTAATTCTGAATGCCGTAGCTATTATTTTTCCGTCGGAACCCTGAATCAGCATATACGGGCCCGTATAATCCGGAATAGCAACACCTGTTCCGTTTTCCAGTTTACCGGAAGGCGGCATAATATTGATATACCACACATCAAATTCTTCCGTATAGTTCACTTCGTATAAAGGATATTGTCTGTCAAGATGAATTTTTTCACCATCAATAACAGCATAATCCCGTTCCATATACTCTACGTATTCAAGTCCCAGATTTTCTACATAAAAGTTTCTGACTTTTGCAATCAGGTCTTCTTCATTCTGAATACTTCCAAAATATCTTTCCGGGAGCTCGTACGCATTTTTTAACAGTATCTCCACATAATTTTCATATTCAACGTACGGCGAATTACCACCGTTTTCGTACAGTCTGTACGGACCGGTTTCTGCAGCATACGGCACGACTGTGGCTACAATTTTTCTTTCATAATCATCAGCATCAGCGAATACTGCATAAGTTGTCTGAATCGCTTCAGTAACCGGAGGCTGATTATCAGTTTCAGTATCCGCAGGGGAATTTTCAGGTTCAGTAACCGGCGGCTGATATTCAGGTTCTGCCGCCTGGAATTCCTGATTATTATCTTCTGCTTTCCCGGTAACTGTGACCACTGCTGTCTCCTGCTTTGAGGTAGTCACACTGACTATGGCTGAAATACTTGTTTCTGCTGAAGTTCCTGTGGATATTTCGGAAACTTTATTTGTGTTGTCGGTTGCAGTGAAATCAGTAGTTATAACTGTGATCTGAGTCTGGGATACATCTATGTAACTGTTATTTTCATTTTTCCTGAGTTCAGAAGTGAAGCCGGCTATTCCGGCAATAACCAGAACTGCGGCAGCTGCCGACACCGCTCTTATTACATAATTCTTTTTAGGAAATGATTCGGCCTCAATCTGATATTCATTATTATCCTGTGTTTCTGAAATGCTGTCTGCACACTCTGTTTCTCCGGCAACTCCGGAGCTACCCTTTCCGGCCGGTTTATAATTATCTGCTTCATCAAGATACTCAGGGCGAATATCGGATATTGCGTTATACAAATCTTCTTTATTCATTCTAAAACACCTCCTGAAAGCAGATGCGCTTTTAATTTGTTTCTGAGCTTCATCATTTTCTGCGCCATTTGATTTTCCGTGCAGGACTGCATTTCTGAAAGCTGCTTTACTGTTTCTCCGTAATAATATCTTTTTACAAACAGAACCCTGTCTTCCTGCGGCAAACTGTCAAGCCAGCCGTTAACGGTTCCTGACAGCTCCTTCTGCTCCAGCGACTCCTGTATATCCTGTTCGGAGGGAATGCATTCAGCCAGTTCGTCAAGAATAAGTTCCATACCGTTGTATCTTTTTTTGGCGTGAACTGCTCTGTATCTGCTCAGCGATATATCCCTTACAAGCTTTCCTAAAAATGCTTTTAATGACTTTGGAATCACAGGAGGAATCCGGTTCCATACTGAAATCCAGGTATCATTTATACATTCTTCCACATCTTCTGCAACCGAAAGTATATTCATAGCAATACGGTAACAATATGCTTCGTATTTGTTTCTGGATTCTTTTATTGCATTTTCATCACGCTGCAGATACAGTTCCACAATGCTCTGATCATCCATTTATTTTTCTCCTTTCGCTAAGTTTAAAGGTATTTCACTTATATAGCCGCAAAACATTTTAAAATATTGCAGTAAAATCAAAAAAAATTTTCCTGCTGACATTTATACGGTATTTACGGACTTAAAATCAA
>CAMCOJ010000278.1 GCA_945876405.1 uncultured Ruminococcus sp. | reverse complement strand
TTCCCTGCGGTCACTCCGTGCATATCGGCTAATAGTGAACGAAAAAATATTTTTTCGTTCACTATAATATTGTCAGTCAGTCAAATATGTGGTAGAATAATAAGTACAGACCTGAATGGAAAGGAGAGAAAAATGGATAATTTTATCAGGAAAAATAAGAATGGAGAAAAAACAAAGGTTATGACAAAAGAAGAGATACTTGGCAGGATTCTTGGTGGGGAGCTTTCAAGCTATATTGAACTTAAATCAGAAACCCGCGGAGACAAAATTTATGTTCCGGAACTTAAAATTGAAATAAAACCGATAGTTTACGAAGTAAAAGAAAGATTTGTCAATCTTGGATTTGACATGTACAGTGATTTATGGGGAGCACATTTCTTCGAATGCAGTGTGGGCCTCGGAAATGACTGTAGTTCTGCATACGGCATGGCGATCGGTACATTTGCGTTTTCATTTATGCAGGGATTAAAAATGGTTGCGGATAATCGCGTGAAAAGCAGTCTTACATCATCTTTTGCAGGCAAAGAGCATAAGTGGAAGGTATACGAGAGCAATATTGTTGCCACAGGAAAAAATGACGAAAAAAGAGTAAAATCTGATTACTGGAATCTTCTTAAGGATGATATTGTAAAACGTCTCGGAAATCAGAAAGCTGTCTGTGTAAAAATTTTTAATTCAAACTATGAATCAAAAGTAACAGGTGAATGCAGAATAAATGATGTACCAGTACCTGAGCTTGGTGAAAAGGTAGGGGAACTGGCTAAGAAGTGGGAAAAGGAAGGTTACAAATCTGAAAAGCAGTTTTTCTTCATTTTACAGGATAAAAACACAGTTACAGAATATCCGTATGCGGGCCGTACAGGCGAGGCGATACTTCGTTCAGCGGTTGCTGAGTATCTTAAAATATTCAGCGAAATAAAGTCTCAGGAAGAATACAGCAATATTGTTGAAACAACTACAGCAATCACAGGTGACAAAACACTTGCAGCAGAATGCCTCTGCTTTGTTGCCGAAATGTGTGCGGAACGTGTTTTTGATGAAGTCTTTACGCTCGGTGATTCATTTACACTGCGCAAGCCTGACAAAAGCATATATGACACATACAAATGCCAGCTTTCTGACTATTTGCCTATAAGAAGGGCAGTATCTGACATATTCAGTTCAGGTGTGCTCGGTGAGAAAACGAATCAGGTCTTCAATCAGCTTGTTTATATGAGTTCTCTGCGTAATCTTATGGATCAGATTGAAGCACAGGGCAAAAAAACTGAAGAATTAAAAGGTATGGTCATCGGTCATATGCTGTACAGTGTGCCGCAGGATTTTGAGATAAGATAAGCCTGATAACCAATCAAAAAGGGTATACTAATATTTGAAGATTTATTTCAATGGGAGAAGGAATGAAAATGCTTAATATTTATTTTGGCGATATGCCGGAAGCTATTTATAATACAAGTATGTATTTTAAAAACACATATAAAGACAAGTGGATAACTGATGAACTTTCTGCCAGAATGATAAAAAGCGTTGATCATTCAGAGGTGATTGATAAAAATACAATAAAAAGTCCTCTGTTTGGTCTTATATCTCCTGTAGGTCTTTCCGGAGGAGTAAAGACTCTTATTCTTATTGCAAATGACTCAAAGCATGTCTTTAATGCCTCGAATTGCGGTGACAACTGTGCGAAATGGATTCTGGAGATTGCAAAACAAAAAGATATAACAATAAATCTCAGACACATAATGAATTTTGGAAACAGAAAATTTCACGCAAAAATTCTTAATACAGGCGATATAGTGAAAGATATGGACGAGCTGCTGCACGTTGCGTACAAATTTGTATAGAGGTGGTCGCATGAAAAACAGGAGAGAAATGTTACAATGAATAAACTTGTGGTTATAACTGGTCCGACAGCTTCGGGAAAAAGCGGACTTGGAATTGATCTTGCGAAAAAATACAATGCGGAAATAATTTCAGCAGATTCCAGACAGGTATTTAGGGGGCTGGATATTGGATCCGGAAAAGTAACTCCTGAGGAAACGCAGGGGATTCCGCATTATCTTATTGATGTTGCAGAGCCTAATGATTTCTTTTCAGTAATGGATTTTCAGGAGCAGTCCTACAGATGTATAGACGAAATTCATGGACGTAACGGAAAGGCTTTTCTTGTCGGAGGAACCGGTCTGTATGTAAATTCAGTTGTTGACGGATACAACATGATAAAAAAGCAGATTGATCCGGAAATCAGAAATGAAATTGCAGCTAAGAGCCTCGGAGAACTCATTGCTTTTCTGGAAGAAAAAAATCCTGAAGTTCTGACAAAACTTGACCTGAAGAACAAAAGACGTGTGGAAAGAGCAGTTGAACGAACACTTCTTGGCAATACAGAAGAACCGGTAAATACTCCAAGATATGAAACTCTGGTACTTGGGACGAACTGGCCCAGAGAAGTTCTTTATGAACGCATCAGAAAGCGACTTGACATGCGTCTTGATATGAACATGATTGAAGAGATTGTAAAACTGAGAGAACATGGGGCTACCGATGAATTTTTGTACGGACTCGGTCTGGAATACCGGTATATTCTGATGTATCTGAGAAATGAGTTCGAAAGCTTTGACGCCTTCTATGACAAGCTGTTTATGGAAATAAGGCACCTTGCGAAGGAACAGATGACATGGTTCAGAAAAAGAAAAGATATTCACTGGCTGGATATGACAGAAGATCCGTTTGCGGAGGCTTCAGAACTGATTGATGAATTTTACAGTAAATAAATGGTGGTGTGAATTACATATCTCCTGATTTATTAATAATCTTATATACGAAAGGAAGAACTGCTTTACTGCTGCAGATTTGTTTGCTATATGAAAATACGAATTGAGACACCGTTAGACGGTGAAGAAGATGAGATAGTTATCAGATGCCGGAAACTTGACTCAAGGATAATGACAGTTATAGAGGCATACAACAGAGAGTCAAAAGAATTGTACGGATATAAAGGGAATACTGCAGAACTGCTTTCCTGCGAAGATATATACTATTTTGAATCCGTTGACAACAAAGTATATGCGTATGCCAGATCTGAAGTTTATGAAATAAAGCACAAACTATACGAGATTGAAGAACTTTATCAGTTTTCAAATCTTCTCAGATGTTCAAAATCAATGATACTTAATATATCAAAGATCAAATGCGTGACTCCGCTTTTTAACGGACGAATGGAAGCATATCTGAAAAATGATGAGAAGATAATAATATCCCGTCAGTATGTTTCCAGCCTGAAGAAGAAGATTGGAATTGCGGAGGAATAAGATGAAAAAAATATTTTTAACATTTGTAAATTATTTCACGCTCATTCTGAGTGCAACAGTAATAGTAGTTGCTGTATTTTTGCCGCACAACCGTAACATCCTCTCGGAAAACATCCTGTGGCAGATTATACTTGCAGCCGTGCTGACGTCAATACCGTCAACGGTTCTTCCGTTTCTGGAACTCAGAACTTCAAGAGCAGTGGCTGTATGCTGGACTGTACACTTTATGATAGTGTATATCATTACTGCAACTCTGCTCAAAACTTTCGGATGGTTTGAGCTGTCGTTCAAAAATCTGGCTCTGACATTTCTGGCTATCGCATTTATTTTTTTCTTTACAGCCGGAATGCATTATTATGCTGACAAAAAGAATACTTCCCTGATAAACAATGAACTCCAAAAGAGATTTGGTAAGGATTCAGATGAAAAATAATGTTATGCTGAAATGAAAATTCTTTTTCCGTATTCTTTTGAAAAGTAAAGGTCATTGCATTGAAAATGCAGCTTACTGTCATCATAATGCAACTT
>CAMCOJ010000277.1 GCA_945876405.1 uncultured Ruminococcus sp. | reverse complement strand
ACACAAGGAGTATCGTCGGCAGCGTCAGATGTGTATAAGAGACAGCTCTGCAACTTTTCTGAACTGATTGGCATCCGCAAGGCTGCTTCCGCCGAATTTTACTACTTTAACACCCATAATAACTACTTCCTTATATAAAAATTAATTAGTCAAAAATCCACTATATTATTATATTAAAATAATCGTTTAAAATCAATAGAAATTTAATATGAATTTGTAAAATCTCAAACCTGTATTTTTGTCGAATACGACTGTTCTTTTCAGAAAAACAATAATACGGGCATACCGGACAATTTCCGATATCCCGTATACCATTTCATAATCTGATTTCTTCAGATATTTTCAGAATCATCACTGTATATTCTCGGCACACGCTTTGATATACCGCAGACAACTTCATATCCTATCGTTCCGTACCATGAAGCCAGCTCATCAGCTGTAATAATATCGTCTCCGTCCCTTCCGATAAGTGTGACTGTATCTCCGGGCTTTACATCAATGTCTGTCACATCGATCATCATCTGATCCATGCAAACACGACCGGTTATACTGCATCTCACACCCTTGCACAGCACCTGCCCCCTTGAAGAAAGCAGCCTTGAATATCCGTCGGCATAACCAACGGTAACAGTGGCAATCTTTCGGCTTTCAGAAGCCCTGTATGTTCTTCCGTAACTTATGCAGTCACCCACTTCAACTGTCTTCACATGAGAAACAACAGCCTTAAGTTCCATAACCGGCTCAACCTTATACGGAAGTTCAAGGGGATAATTAGGATAAAGACCATACATAGTTATCCCTATACGGGCAAGCGTACTTGTACTGTCAAAGTGATATCCCGTACCTGCACTGTTAAGAAAATGTACATGCTTAAGTTTTGTACCTCTCTTTTCCAGTTCGTGATAAACACCCTTTATTAATTCAGCCTGCATATCCGTATATGCAATATTATCCGGCTCGTCACTGTCAGCAACTGCAAAATGGGTAAATATGCCCTCAACATCAATTTTTTCAAGAGCTGAAATTCTCTGAACACAGTCTGCACATTCGGAAACATCTCTGTATTTTATACCTATTCGTCCCATACCCGTATCCAGCTTAATATGGCATCTTACATTTTTGTCTGATTTTTTATTAAGTTCATCAGCATATTCTTCAGACACAATGCACTGAATTATATTATATCCAGCAATCTCGTCTGCATATTCAGGAGGTGTATAGCCAAGTATAAGAATCTCAGCATCAGGACAGACATCTCTCACGCTTATTGCTTCATCAAGGTTAGATACGGCAAAATACTGTATCCCGATGGAAGAAAGTTTCTCAAGAACTCTTTTCTCTCCATGGCCATATGCATCAGCTTTAACAACAGCCATTATTTCCGTAGACGGAGAAATGCCTTTTTTTATCGTATTTATATTTTTTTCAAGCCTGGATAAATCAATCCGTGCCCATGCTCTTTTATGATTTTTCAAAAGAATACGCTCCTTGTCTTGATATTTATGCGTTATTATGGTAAAATAGTATTTTGAGAGATACTATTTATATTTTCGGGGAGACAAATTTTGATTAATAAAACAGTATGTTTTTCAGGCCACCGTCCTGAAAAGCTTCCGGGAAAAGGAAGCACTGACAGACCGGAAACAGAATTTATCCGGAATCTGCTGAGAGAAAAGATAAACACATGTATCAGCGAAGGCTATACAAGATTCCTTTCAGGTGTAGCAAGAGGCATCGATCTCTGGGCGGCGCAGACCGTTCTGGAAATCAGAGAAAAAAATCCTGATATAGAACTGATATGTGTAAAACCTTTTGAAAATCAGGGATATAACTTTCCTGATGACGACAAACTGCTTTACGGAAAAATAATCACTGAAGCAGATTCTGTAATCTGCACTTCTTCAGCGTACAGCAGAAACTGCTATTACATACGAAACTGCTATATGGTGGATCATTCCGGAAAGCTTATTGCATTTGTAAACAACTACCGCAGCGGAACGGGGCATACTATCAACTATGCACGAAAACTCGGAAGAAAAACAGATATTACAGATCTTAATTCCATTGATTATGATATGACTTATGAGCAGCTTCATTTCTGAAGTACAGTATCATTATACTACTTTGAATCTGCTTTGTAAAGTTTTAAACATTATTGATTCAACTTTTCAACAGACTTTTCCACATCATGTTGAAAGTTCGTATGTTAATAATGTTAATATATAAACAACGATTCTTCGGGCTTTAGGCACCGTAAAGAATTATACTAACGGAGGACTCAACAATGACATTGTTTAAAAAAAGAAAAAAAGAAAGTGTCGCTATTCCTTTTCTTATAAGCATGATTGTAACTTTGCTTATAGTAGGTATCCCGGTTTTCACATTCTATAACCATCTGATTACTGAAAAGGAAAGCACAAATGCAGGACTTGAAGATGTTATCTTTACTCCGACAAACGATAATGATACCACTCTTCTCTTTGTTTATGAACCAAATGACAAATCATTAAGACCATCCTTTTTAATTCTAAGGACATCAGCTATGAACAAAAGCTTCACTTTCATTCCTGTATCCAACGATTTACTCTGCGGAAGTGAAAAGATGTCTGCTGTTTTCAAAAACGGAGGTATCATCGAGCTTACAAAAGCTGTTGAAAAAACATTTGAAACCGATATAGACAGATATATGCTGCTCAACGACGAAGCACTCTCTGTTATCTGCGACTCCTTCGGCGGCGTAAACTTTGCTGTACCGGAAGGTCTTAAAGGATTAAACGAAGGCACGCAGTTTCTTGATTCCGGATTCATTCTTAAACTCATATCAAATCCGAAGTTTGCCGAAGACGCACGTACAGTAGCAACAGGAAACCTTTTTGCTGACATGCTTTCAGGTGCCTCAGGTACACGTGTCGCAGACATTGCAGAATACACCTACAACAAGGTTATAAACATGGTTGAAACAGATATAACATCAATCGACTACGAAAATCAGAAAAAGGCTGTTGACTACATATTCCGTTCAAACCAGTACATCTCAACATACAGAGTACCATCCGGCAAGCCTTCAGGTGACGGTATAGCTCTTGACCCTTCATCACTGAAGCAGATTAAGAACGATTCAGGACTTCAGTAAAGGGAAGAAAGGAAGCAATCCATGTATACCAATATATTCGACTCTCATTCACATTATACCGACAAGGCTTTCGACGAGGACAGAGATGAAGTAATAACCCGCATTCACAAAAACGGTGTAAAATACATCATGCTCGCTGTTTCAGACTACAGCGATGCGGTAAATTCACTTAAACTCAGCAGGAATTACGACTTTGTATACAGTGCCGCCGGAATTCACCCCGAGTATATAGAAAGTACTGAACCGGAATACATAGAAAAAATCGAAAATCTTATAACGGAAAACAGAGATAAAATAAAAGCGGTAGGGGAGATTGGTCTTGATTATCACTACGAAGGTTACGACCGTGAAAAGATGATAAAGATATTCCGCGAACAGCTCCTGCTTGCGAAAAAACTTGACCTTCCGGTTATCATACACTCCCGTGACGCAACAAAGGATACCATGGATATTCTGAGAGAAATAAGACCTGAAAACGGTGTTGTCCACTGTTTCTCAGGCTCTGCTGAAACTGCAGGGGAAATTATTGACCTCGGACTTCACATAAGCTTTACCGGTGTACTTACATTTAACAATGCCAGAAAAGCTGCTGAAGCTTTAAAAGTTGTCCCGGTTGAAAAACTTATGCTTGAAACTGACTGTCCGTATATGGCACCTGTTCCTGTCTCTTATACACATCTGACGCTGCCGACGATACTCCTTGTG
>CAMCOJ010000276.1 GCA_945876405.1 uncultured Ruminococcus sp. | reverse complement strand
ATTTATTTTCAAAACAGTATTGAAGTCCGGCATTTTTTGTGTTATAATATTATTTGCTGATATTTAAAACGGAATGGTGATGTAAATATGGAAGAAAAAAAATCTTCAGAAAAAGGTATACTTGAAACTATTCGTGAGGTGAATGAAAAAGAGCGACACGAACGGCTTCATATGCAGTCTGAAAAGATGCTTCGTGAAGCAAAAAAGAAGGACAAGGCAAATGAAGAATATGAAAAGCAGCTTCGTGATGAAAAGATAGAGATTATCAGGATGAAGCAGGGTCTTACAGATGATAATCAGTTTGAGGAACATACTGCTGCCCGAAAATACACACTTTGGCAGAGAATAAGCTCGTTTATATACTGCAATAAAGCCATGGTAATAACAGGTGCCTTCTTTGTTTTTCTTGTTTCATTTTTGATTTATGACCTTGCAAGCAAGGAAAGACCTGATATAACAGCGATGATTCTTACAAACGATCCGAAACTTGAAGCCTGCTGTGACAGACTTGAGGAGATTGTCGAGGAATATATTGATGATATAAACGGGAATAAAGAGATTCTTGCTTCCATGTACTACATGCCCCTTTCAAATGAGCTTGATCCCTATACCCAGCAGGCAAGCTCCACCAAGATTTTTTCACTTATGCAGGACGGTGAAACAATGCTTGTTATAGGCAATGAAGAAAGTGCTGACTTTCTTATGCCTGATCAGACCCTTGACAGTCTCGAGGAGCTGTATCCGGGAAATGAACACGTAAAAGGATATGGTTTCTATCTTAAGGATACATCCTTTGCAGAAGATATAGGTTATGAGGGGACTATTCCGGATGATGTGTATATCGGAATCAGAAAGGTGCAGAAAGGTGCGCGCTACAGAGAGAAGATGCAGAAAAACTATGATTACGCCAAAGATCTTCTCGATAATTTAGTTGAACGTTATTCTTAAAAAAAATGAAAGGATTATAGTTTATGAGTAAATTATGCCAGTACTGCGGAGCAGAAATGGACAATGAAGCATACGAATGTCCGGAGTGTCTGAAAAAGATTCCGGGTGCGGAAATGCTTATGAAGCAGAAGGAAGCTGAAAAGAAGGAAAAGAGAAATAAAACATTAAAGATTACCGGATTGGCAGTTGCAGTGGTAGCCGCAATTACCGGACTGACTTTTCTAGTAACATTCTTAACACGAAAAGAGTCAGATATTTATATGAAACCGGTTGACGCATATATAGAGGGCTGCGTTGAAAATGAATATGACAAGTATATTTCTGCATTTCCTGAATTTTATCAGCAGATGTTTAACCAGCAGTTCGCATATATCGTTATGGGTGAGATGACTGATGATGAGGAAAAGATACGCACTGCGGACATGCTTTACCACGACCAGTACTACAGAAGCCTTGCCTCCGAGTTTGGAACTGATTTTGACATTACATACAAGATATACAGGGAAACCAGAATGACAGAGGAGGATCTGAAAAAATATCAGGAAGAGTATGCAAGCTTCAATCCGGAGCTCCTTTCGAATGATGTTTTTGAGGACGGATATGAAATTGCAGTTACCTTTACTGCAAAAGGAAATCTCGGTTCCAATAACGTAACCAATGAGAATTTCAGAGTGGTTAAGATTAATGACCAGTGGTACATGATGGATTATGTTGATTTTCTTTATGTTGAGGAAGAAACAAATCTCGAAAACAAATAACAAAAGGTGCAGTCCCGTAGATGAGACTGCACCTTTTTATTATTCAGTTTCAAGCCTGATGACATCGTCAAACAGAGCATAAAATTTTGGCGGAATGATTTTGTTCATATGGCATTTGCCGAAAAACCATTTTCCGAATGCACATTCTGTAAGCAACTGTTCAAAAAATGTATCTGTCTCCAGTCTGTGAAGAATATCCATATCGAGACATTTTTTCAGGGACTGCGGAGGTTCATGAGTAACTATATAGTCAATCAGACCTTCGTGAGCCATGAGATTTTTTACGCCTTCCTCAACGTCAGCTACTGTTGGCTGTTCCTGTTCAAACCAGGTATTTGTTTCACGGCGAATGTCTATATCCTGGCTGTGTCCGCCGCCGAAAGTAAAGAACTTTTTACCTTCAATAGTATAAACCTGACCTCGTTTCAGATGAACAAGGTTACCTGATATGGCCTGTGCAGTTCCGCCGTTCCAGCTTATATCCGGATACTTTTCAAGAAGGTCAAAGTTTTCGTGGCATCCGTCTATGAATGCAACGGTGTACTTAAGCTCGCCGATTTTTTTAAGTATATTGTTTTCCGCTTTGCTTCCGTCCCATATGAATCCGAAATCACCGCATACTATAAGTGTGTCGCCCCTTCTGAGTTTCCTGGTTATAGAATCCTTAAACCTTGAAAAATCACCGTGAGTATCACCTGTAATATATATCATTTTATCACCTTTTACAAAGAATTAACGGGAAAAAATAATATCCCATTCCTATTTTATCATAAAAATGATGTGCCGTAAATAATTTATTGAATTTTTGTGAATTTTTTTATTCAAACCTCTTTTAATGCGCATAAAAATTTGCTATAATATATTTATATGAAAAAAATTTTTTCCTTGAGGAGATGCAGAATGAAAAAGATAGTTAGTATTATTACCGTACTGATGGTGCTGATTAATTTTTCTGTGATAGCTGATATACCTGCTGCACAGGCATTGTCATTCAGACCGTCATTCAAAGTACAAAGTGAAGCGGCGATTTTATACAACGTTGATACCCATACGATTGTATATGAAAAAAATGCAGACAAGCAGTGCAGTCCGGCACAGACTGTTCAGATAATGACTGCAATTATTGCTATGGAAAAGGCACCGACTCTTGAGTCGATTGTCGAGGTTCCGGCTAATATCCAGAACGAATTTGAAAAATACCGTCAGACATATCCGTCAGATGAGTATCCATACAATGAAGTAACTCTTGCATATATCGAAGAGGGCGAACAGCTGAAGGTTGAACACCTCATCAGTGCTATGCTTCTTCAGTCTTCATGTGAGGCTGCTCTTGCCCTTGCTTATAATGTCGGAGAGGGAAGTGTTCAGAACTTCGTAAATATGATGAATGAAAAGGCTAAGGAGATAGGTGCGGTAAATACACACTTTGCAAATCCTCACGGGCTTTATGATGAGAGTCAGCACACAACTCCAAGAGATATGCTGCTTATAACAGAGTACGCACTTAACCTTCCGGGATTTGCCGAACTTTCTTCCAACCTTACATACTCTACCGGTGGAACTAATTTTCATTCAGAGGGCCTTTCGTTTAAAAATGTAAACTTTATGATGGATCCGAACAGTGAATACTACTTTAAAGGAACAAAGGGAATAAAAACAGGAAATTCCAATCAGTCTGGAAGATGTCTTGTTGCAAGAGCATCAAGAGACGGTCAGAATTATGTAGCTGTACTTTTTAATGCACCGTTTGAAACGGACGAATATGGCAATGATATCTTTACCCATCTCAACGATGCGTCCAGACTTTTTGACTGGGCATTCAGGGAACTTGAACACAAGGTTGTTCTTGAAGAAACCCAGGAGATTCGTTCACCAAAGATAAATTATGCAAAGGGAAAGGACTATATTAACCTTAAACCTGCCAGTGATGTAAAGTGTATGTGGCTTTCCACACTTGACACATCAGCCATAATAACAGAGATAGATTATATGTACGAAGAACTTAACGCACCTATAAAGGCAGGCGAAAAGCTCGGTACTCTTAAACTCAGATACCTTGAAAATGAAATCGGAACAGTTGACCTTGTTGCATACCTGTCTCTTATACACATCTGACGCTGCCGACGATACTCCTTGTGT
>CAMCOJ010000275.1 GCA_945876405.1 uncultured Ruminococcus sp. | reverse complement strand
TACACAAGGAGTATCGTCGGCAGCGTCAGATGTGTATAAGAGACAGATGCTTTGCAGTTTCGAAGTTGTTTATTTCACTCATGGAAATAACCCGTTATCAGTGTCCGATAAGGCTTATAACAGGTTTTATCTGTCCCGGATGCGGAGCCACAAGAGCTCTTAAGTTTTTTCTGAAAGCCGACTTTATTTCATCTCTGAAATGCAATCCGGTAATTATACTTGGAACTGTTTCACTTATAATCATGTATATCCAGCTTTTTTTTAATACTTTTGGAATAAACAAAAAAATAATTCCCGAAAATAAAGTATTTTACTTTATCATATCAGGAATTATTTTTACTTATCTTATTCTAAGAAATTTTATACCAGCTCTTCAGCCTGTATAAATCAGCAATTATTCTGCTGACTCAATTGCTGATGCCATGCTCTGCATCATCTGGTCCATAGTTTGTTCAGCTTCTTCTTCAGAAATAAGACCGTCATCAATCATATCCTCAAATACAGGCGGATATGTACCGTATTCTTCGTACTCTTCCATGTATGACTGTGCATTCTGACCGAAATCCATCCAGCCGTCAATGTATGGCATCATAGGAACAAGACTGATTGCTGTAATAACACTTATTATCATTGTAATTCCTGAAGTAATAAGACCAGCAATTGCAAGACCCTTACCACCCTTGTGTTTAACAAGAGATACAATAGCAAGAATAATACCTATAATTGCAAAAGGAAATCCTATACAACAGCAGAGCATACTGAGAATACCGAGTATAAGCGAAGCCACACTTAAGCCCTTTGAAGCATTCTGTTCTTCCATTTTGTTTTCCTCCTTCTTTATTAATTATTTATATCAGAACTCACACTCACTTATTTTTTCAAGATCATATGGAGTTCTCTGATATACGCAGTAATTCAGCCAGTTTGAAAACATAAGGTTTGCATGCCCCTTCCATCTGAAAAGAGGAGTGTTTTCAGGATTATCATCAGGAAAATAGTTAAACGGAACCTTTATATCCATTCCTTTTTCTTTATCTCTGAAGTATTCCTGTGCGAGTGTATCACGGTCATATTCGCTGTGACCGGTGATAAAATACTGTCTTCTGTTCTTGTTGCATATTATATACACACCTGAAATATCCGATTCGCTGATAATATTGAGCTGCGTAACCTTCTCCACATCTTCCCTTCTTATCTCTGTGTGTCTTGAATGCGGTACAAAAAACTCTTCGTCAAATCCTTTAAGGAGCTGAGACTGTTTTCTGAGAACTTTATGAGGAAATACACCAAACATCTTCTCAGACAAATCATGCTTTTTAATACCAAAATGATAGTAAAGCCCGGCCATTGCCCCCCAGCAGATATGCATGGTTGAGTAAACGTTGGTTTTGGACCATTCCATTATTTCACAGACTTCATCCCAATAATCAACATCTTCATACTCAAGGTGTTCAACAGGCGCTCCTGTAATAATCAGACCGTCATATCTGTTGTCCTTTATATCCCTGAAAGTTTTATAAAAAGTATTGAGATGACTTACTGATGTATTTTTTGAAACATGTGATTCAACATGTACAAAGTCAACATCAACCTGAAGCGGTGTATTACTGAGAAGTCTCAGAAACTGTGTTTCAGTTTCTATCTTTTTAGGCATAAGATTAAGGATCGCTATCCTAAGTGCACGTATATCCTGATGTTCTGCAATATTATCAGGCATTACAAATATGTTTTCGTCCAGCAGTGTTTTGTAAGCCGGAAGGTCAGTTGAGATCTTGATTGGCATATTAAACCCTCCTTACTTTTATTATATTTTAAAACAGGCGAATCTTTGCATAAAAAATTCACCTGTTTTTTAGTTAAGAAAAATTATTACACCGGATGAACCTGTTTTTCCTTATCGGAATGTTTACCGTCAACGCCGTATTTTTTGTTTCTTCTCTTTTCAAAGAACTTAACAGCTACCTGTCCGAACTGTGCATAACTGAGTACGTCTTCTTCCTGTTCAACCCATTCAGCACATTCTTTACGTATTGTATCGAGTTCAGGCTTGAGAAGGTCTGCAGGACGGCAGTCAATAGGTTCTGCGTCACCGATTATCTTCTTTCTGAATTCAGGATCAATCGGAACTGGTGTCTTGCCGTATTCGCCTCTTACAACGCCCTTGAATTCCTTTGTTACAGTCTTGTAGCGTTCGCCTGTAATTACGTTGAATACAGCCTGTGTACCGATAATCTGTGAAGTAGGAGTAACAAGCGGAATAAAGCCCGCATCCTTTCTTACTCTTGGTACTTCATTGAGAACATCATTGAGCTGATCTTCCTTGCCAGCCTGCTTAAGCTGTGAGAGGAGGTTTGAAAGCATACCGCCTGGTACCTGATAGATAAGAGCATTTACGTCAACCGCAAGCATCTTAGGATCGATAAGACCGCTGTCGATATATTTCTTTCTCAGTTTCATGAAGTATTCTCTTATCTCTGTGAGGAGAACAAGGTCAAGACCTGTATCATACTCAGTACCCTGAAGTGCAGCTACCATTGATTCTGTAGGTGCATGGGAGGTACCGAGGGCAAGAGGTGACATAGCAGTGTCGATATAATCAACACCTGATTCAACCGCTTTGAGCATACACATTGATGCAAGACCTGATGTGTAATGAGTATGGAGCTGAACCGGAATGCTTACAGCACCCTTGATAGCCTTGATAAGCTCCTCAGTTCTGTACGGAGTAAGAAGAGCCGCCATATCCTTGAGACAAATCGAATGAGCACCTGCTTCTTCAATCTGCTTTGCATAGTTTACATAGTATTCTGTTGTAAAGATGTCGCCTGTTGTATATGAAATGGCAACCTGAGCGTGACCGCCTTCTTTTCTTGTCGCTTTAATTGCTGTTTCAAGATTTCTGATGTCGTTAAGAGCATCGAAAATTCTGATAATATCCATACCGTTAGCTACGATTTTCTGAACAAAATATTCGAGTACATCGTCTGCATAGTGACGGTATCCGAGCATATTCTGTCCTCTGAAGAGCATCTGAAGCTTTGTGTTCGGAAGATTCTTTCTGAGAACACGAAGTCTCTCCCACGGGTCTTCGTCAAGAAATCTGAGACAGGAGTCAAATGTTGCACCGCCCCAGCATTCGATTGAGTGATAGCCTACCTTGTCCATCTTCTCAAGAATCGGAAGCATATCTTCAATCGGCATACGTGTAGCCAGAAGAGACTGATGTGCGTCACGAAGGACAGTTTCTGTAATTCCTATTTTTTTAGCCATTGTATATTAACCGCCTTTCAGTTATTACAGAATTGTAGCAAGAGTGTCTGAAGCGTTTACTGTGTCGCCCTTCTTTGCAACAACGCTTGTAACCTTACCGTCACAAGGTGCAACGATATCGTTTTCCATCTTCATAGCTTCGAGAACCATGAGAACCTGACCCTTCGTTACTGTATCGCCTGTGTTTACCTTTACGTCAAGAATATTGCCAGGCATTGGTGCTGTTACCTTTGTTCCTTCTCCTGCCGCAGGTGCTGGTGCTGCTGCAGGTGCCGGTGCTGCTGGTGCAGCCGTAGCTGAAGGTGCCGCCGCCTGAACCGGTGCTGAACCGTCTGTGATCTCTTCTACTGCAACATCATATGCTTTACCGTTTACTGTAATATTAAATCTTTTCATAATTAAAACTCCAATTCTGAATATCGTAAATTTGTACTGTTTACTATATTAAAGATTAAAGCGGGAAGTTATTATGCTTCTTCGGAAGAGTTGATATTCTCTTGCCTGAAAGAACTTCAAGTGCTTCTGCAATCTTTGATCTTGTCTGTTCTTCAGAAATAATCTCATCCACACCGTTTCTGTA
>CAMCOJ010000274.1 GCA_945876405.1 uncultured Ruminococcus sp. | reverse complement strand
ATTAAAAATACTGTGATTATCAGCAAAGAATACTTCACCTTCACGGGTACAGAGGACAGGATAGGCTTCATCGTAATCTTCACAGTCTCCATCCTCATAAAGAACAGATTCTCCTCGTTTGAGAATCATAAGGTGTTGCTCAGGCATCAGAAGATAGTATTCATCATAACAGCTGAACTGATAAGAATATGAATAGCTGTCATTGGAATAAAAATTACCGTCAGGCCCTTTCCTGAATCCTGAGGTTGAGATAACATCACCTTTTGAATTGAGAATAGCCATCTTGCTGTCAATCAGCTGTTCCACAAGCAGAATATTCTGTTCATTTTCAAACCAATTCTTATTACTCGCTATCTTACTCAGATAATCACGCACAAAAATAAGAGTGTCAGAATACTTCTGCTCACTCTTTGCTTCATCTGTTGTAAGCTTTATGACTCCATTATGCACACAAGCGTAATCAGCACTGCATCTGTTCTTACAAAGCTGTCTGTTACTGCTCCCGATTGGGAACGGATGACAGTTTGAAGTATCAACCATTCCATGTGTTGCTATACGGAAATGAATCAATACACCTCTGTTTCTGAAGCAGAACAACTCATCGTATTCCCTGAATGTGTTGATAAAGCACTTCCAATCCATAAGACCTTTGACGATTTCAACATGGCCGTTGAGATTGAATGCAAATCCGGCTCCATCTGAATTGTTGTCAAAGCAGTTGCGGAGATAGTCCTCACAAGGTATTGAATTACCCTTAGGTGAATATACAGCAATGCACATTATTCGACACCTCCCGATATTCTCTTCCAGTAAGCAAGAATATGCTCATCATCACCCATAAGCTCCTCAAAAGACATAGAAGCCAGTTCTACTGCTCTGATGTTCTTTGCAACAAATGCAAGTCTGGCAACAAAGCGAAGAATGGCTTCATAGGTTTCAATATTCAATGTGGAACGGAAAATACGTATTTCGATTGTATCGGAATTGCAAAGGTTAACGCTATAATAACGATCCTGATAACTCGGATACTCTCTTGCTTCCCTTACGGTTTTCTTTATCCATGGGGAAGAATCAGAGTATTTTTTTCTGCTCTTTGCCCATCTGTCAAGCTGGCAAGTAGTACGACGGGCAAACTTCTGAAGCTCATCACGATACTTTTCAAATATAAACAACAGCTTAGCAATAGCTGAGTCCTGATGAGAACCGAAGTATGTTCTGTCAATATGAACGTGAATACCTGCTGTACCGATATCATGACCGCGAAGACCGCAATCAAGCAGATAGCCAAAAGTATCGGCGTAATCATCCATTACAGATAAGTGATATGATAATGATGCAGGCATTGTAATATTTTCAAAGCCATACTCCAGACTGCCATCATGCTCTTGGTGAAGGAAGTCACCCCATTTTTCATTGAGCCATTCGAGAATAGGACTCAGAGAAATGAAATGGTCTGAATCGACTTCAATTTCAACTCCCATATACGGAGATGATTCTCTTGATTCATCACCGTAGAACTCATACGCACCTTCACACTTCATGGTATGGTAATCATCAAGGCAGCAACCATTATGGTCGTCGATACAATTTGAGCAATAATATTCACCATCAGAGCCTTCTGTAAGACTATCCTCATAACGGAAGTGGTCCCCACAGTCATTGCATGTATATGTTACTTGACCCCAGCAGGAATTGCAGTAATGAACAGAGCTGTCAGCAACAGTGTGGGAATAATAGTTGGGAATTATCTGACCGCAGGTATGGCAGATAGTGGTACAGCTATCGCAGAAGAATTCTCCTTCGTACATAAGAGCATCGTCAGAGTGAATAATCTCACCGCAGGCCTCACAGCGGACAAAATGGTCATTGAATTCATCGATGGACATGGAGATAGTGAGAACGACATCTCCGTTGTTGTTTCTTTCATAGCTTAATGTTTTCATAGTAAAAATCCTTTCAAAAATATTTAGTTACGGGTGTATGGGCGGATGAAAAAATTGATGTAAGGCATCACCTCCTGAATGAAAAATATCTATAAATAAAAAGAGCCGACAGCAGACAATAATCTGCTATCGGCTCTTGAAAACGGGTATTAAATTGTGTGTTGCGTAAAGCTCATTTTATACTTTGAAACAAGCGTTTTATATTCTGAGGATTATCTTATAAGTAAATACGGTTAAAATGCACGCTGTGAAAGGTTAGGCAAATATCAATTGAAAACCTCTGCCAAAAGCTCCCTATAAACACAAAAAGCCGCCTGATAATGACCTGTAAAAGTCAAAATCAGACGGCTTAAGTGTGTTGTTAATTTGTATCGTGAATTTACATTTTCAGGAGTGGTTTTGTTTTCTCGTCAGCATTATATCGTCATTTCTCTCACCGAAAAAATTTTTTGTTTTTTAAGTGGGTCATTTTTTCACAGTGTCTGTACATAAAAAAGAACGACAAAAAAGGTAATACCGTCATTATATTAACTGATTCATATTTTAGCTCTCTGATGGATATTGATAAAAACTGCTTTTAATTGACCTGATATCAGTAATCACCAATAGTGGGTATTTTCATGCCTTTTTATAAGATTTTGTGGATAGTTTTGATTTAAGGTTGAAATTTGTATATGTTTTTTCTCTTTTGCTATTGACAAATATAATTATTATGGTATAATTTAAACATCCTCACAAAGGAGTCTTTTTGATGTTCAGATATTATGATGAATACAATCAAGCGCAATCCTGTCAGCCATTATCAATCAGTGATTTTCTGCGTCAACCTTACGGTGAGCTGTCGGGTTGGTTCAATGAATATGTTAAGTACGGCGGTCTGTCAGAGGTTCATGATATTGTACCCTACTATGAACTGCAGGAAGGAACAAAGCTTGCTGAATTTGCAGAGAGCGAAAAAGTAAAACTTCTGAATCGAATTGCTGACGGAGCATTTGAATACTACTGCGATATCAACAATCTGTATAACAGAAAAGACGTCAGACGTTTCTTCAAAGCCCTTGCAAAAAATACCGACGATATCATCAGTCCGTATAAGCTCAAGGTTGACCTTTCAACTGATGAATCGGCAGGCTCTGCTTTACGTGATTATACTGTCAAGAAATACCTTGAACTTCTTTGCTTAAACGGTCTCGCTTACCGTGTACCCATATATGACCCTAAGGCAGGCAAGCAGAAACTAAATATGTCCAAGTATTATTTTGCCGATGTCGGCCTTGCAAAGGCGTTTAAAGGCGTTAAACTCGGAAGAAAGCAGTTGTATCTGTCGTTAATCTGTAATGAGCTCATGAGCCACGAATATCCTTTATTCAGCGCTCTGTATGCAACGTCAGAACGGGGAGAAGACAAAAAAACGCACCGGGTAACCAAGAGTGTCGACTTCATTGTCGTTGATAATAATACAGTTGTTCAGGCAATACAGGTATTGATAACAGATAAGGTGAACGAGATTAAAGAAGCCTATCATGCAATGAAGCTTCTCGGACCTGATTGCAGAAAAACTATCGTTACTATGCCCGATGAAAAAATTTTAACGAACATCAGGCTCCACTGCCCTGAAGATGTGAATATCGTTGATATTATTACGTTCTTCGTCGCATAAACAATTATAAACAAAAAAGCCGCTGTATAAGAGTCTCAGTTTGGCGACAGAACTCATATACAGCGGAACGCAAAACAACCTATGCAATGCATGGGTGCCTTTGCTGCACCCATTTTATAAAAAAATCTCATCAAAGTCAAGCTTTGATGTTTTCATAAACATTAACAGAAATTACGGTCAGGTGAGAAAATAAATAAAATATCGAAAGGATAAAAAATGTTTTATACATAGCGAGGTTATATAGAGTCTGT
>CAMCOJ010000273.1 GCA_945876405.1 uncultured Ruminococcus sp. | reverse complement strand
CATTATTTCAAAATAAATTGCAACCATTTTTTTGAAATTTTTAAATTTTTTCTAAGTTTATTCTTAATTTTTTTATTATTCGCTTTTCCAGACGGGATATATACGACTGAGAAATGCCAATAGCATCTGCTACTTCCTTCTGCGTCATTTCTTTGCCGTTTAACAGACCGAACCTCATCTGCATAATCTGTTTTTCCCTGCCCTTGAGAGAATTCACTGCCTGAAGGAGCATATTTTTCTCAGATTCAGATTCAATACCCTTGTTTACTATATCTTCATCCGTTCCGAGTACATCTGAAAGAAGAAGTTCATTTCCGTCATAATCAACGTTAAGAGGCTCGTCGATTGAAATCTCATTCTTATATACTGATGATTTTCTGAGAAACATAAGTATCTCGTTTTCTATGCACCTTGAAGCGTATGTTGCAAGCTTGATCTGTTTGTCCGGTCTGAAGGTTTTTACTGCTTTAATCAGGCCGATTGTTCCTATAGACACGAGATCATCAACACATACACCTGAAGATTCAAATTTTTTTGCTATGTATACAACGAGACGAAGATTATGAACAATCAGTCTCTCACGTGCAAGTTTTTCATTTGTTTCAAGTAGTGCAAACGTCTCCTGTTCCTGCTCCTTTGTAAGCGGCGGAGGCAGTTTTTCGGAACCGTTTATATAATAAATTTTTCCGCACAGAAGGAATTTTTTCAGATTAAGGATCAGAGTTTTTATTTTCAGAAAAAACATCATTTGTATCACTTTCTTCCTTAAATTTTATTATTCAATAAATTTATTATATATCAAAAGGCATGTACAAATTTGTCAGAAAAAAGATACCTGAAATAATTTTATCAAAAAAAATCACAGCAGACATTTTCAGTCTGCTGTGATTTTAATATGAATTATTTTATGGAGTTTAATGCTGTATCAAGGGCATCGATGAGGTCATTTACATTTTCTGTACCTATAGAAAGTCTGATAGTATTTCTCTTTATTCCCTGTTCTTCGAGCTCTTCGTCATTAAGCTGAGCGTGGGTCGTTGTTGCAGGATGAATAACCAGTGACTTTGAATCGGCAACATTTGCAAGGAGAGAGAATATTTCGAGATTGTCGATAAACTTCATTGCATCTTCCTGTGTGCCCTTTACTTCAAATGTGAATATCGAACCACCGCCGTTTTTGAAATATTTTTTATAGATTTCATGGCTTGGTTCAGAAGCAAGAGACGGATGATGTACTGCTTCAACCTGCGGATGGTTATTTAAAAACTCAACAATCTTAAGTGCGTTCTCAACATGTCTTTCCACGCGGAGGGAAAGTGTTTCAAGTCCCTGGAGGAAGATGAATGCATGGAACGGAGAAATAGTGGCACCTGTGTCTCTGAGGAGAATGGCTCTGATATATGTTACAAACGCCGCCGGACCTGCTGCGTCACTGAAGCTTACTCCGTGATATGAAGGGTTCGGCTCAGAAATCCACGGATATCTGCCGGACGCCTTCCAGTCAAAGCTTCCGCTTTCAACTACCACGCCTCCGATTGCTGTTCCGTGTCCGCCTATAAACTTTGTAGCTGAATGAACCACGATATCTGCTCCGTACTCTGCCGGACGAACAAGGTAAGGTGTTGCAAATGTATTGTCAACAACAAGCGGAATTCCTTTTGAATGAGCAATGTCAGCAAGTTTCTGTATATCGGCTGCATTTGAGTTAGGATTTCCAAGTGTTTCTATAAAGAGTGCCTTTGTTTTGTCGTTTATCGCATTGATGATCTCTTCTTCGTTATAAGGATCAACAAATGAAGCTGTTATTCCGAAACGCGGAAGTGTGTGTGCAAGGAGATTGTATGTTCCGCCGTATATAGTCTTTGCAGCGACGATATTTTCTCCCTGTCCGGCAAGCGCCTGTATGGTGTATGTTATCGCTGCCGCGCCTGAAGCAAGTCCAAGTGCTGCTGTTCCGCCTTCGAGGGCTGCTATCCTCTTTTCAAATACCTCCTGTGTTGTATTTGTAAGTCTTCCGTAAATATTTCCTGCATCCTTAAGTGCAAATCTGTCAGCTGCATGCTGTGCACTGTGAAATACATATGAAGTCGTCGCATAAATCGGTACCGCTCTTGAATCAGTTACCGGATCAGCCTCTTCCTGTCCCACGTGAAGCTGAAGAGTTTCAAAATGATATTTTTTATCTGCCATGATTTATTCCTCCGTTAGTTTTATATATCGTTTAATTATTCCTATATGTTTGGTATGTTTTGATTATAACATGATAATTTCTCTTTGTCAATGAATTTCGCATAATAAGCTTTATTGAAATAATTAATGCTTAGTTATAGCCTGAAACTATAACTAAGCATTATACCAGTATTGACGGATTAAATACCGCTCTTCCCCCTGTCTCCTTTATTCCCACCATTGCATCCACAGTTCTTACGGTATTTTCTCCCCTGATAATTACCTCATCAGGTCTGAACGCCGGAAGCATTCCCGTTCCGTCTATTGTCGAATACGGAACAAGCCTTACTCCATGCATTTTGCTGCTGTTCATAAGAAAATCATATATCTCACCGGACAAATTCTCCGCTCCGGTCAGCTCATTTAATATTTCAGCTGAACAGACGATTACCGGCCTGCCGCTGAAAACATCAGTCATTGCATTTCCGGTATCCGAAAGTCCCTCAACAGAAACAACCCTGTCCCCGTTTCTGATTAAAACACTGTATTTCCCGCAGTTTACCGTACATCTGTCCGTTATCATCCTTATCCCGCAGACTATAAAATACGCAGCCGCAGTAAATACAACCAGACTTATAAGCGAAACATCGACATATATAAAGGAATTATTCACACTTATGTAATCTGCCTTCAGAAATCCTCTCAGTCCCATTATTATTCCGGCAAACAGAAAGTTTATTATGTAGAAATACACTGTTATCCGGACATATTCCTTCATGCTCTTTTTACGGAATGCAGCCATAACTATCAGAAATGCCGAAGCGGCTTTAATTATGAATATAAGGAGAAAATTTGAAAACGGAATAAGTATAACAAGCGAAAACAGACTGCCCATAACTGATGAAATGACAATACCTGCGGTTTCAGGTGTGTTGTGTGTCAGCTTTGCTGTCGCTTTCAGAAGGAAATAGTTGACGTAGATATTCAGTACGATCAGTACGTCGATATATATTGTATCCATACGCATCACTGCCTTGTTTTTCGTTACTATTCAGGAAATGGTTATTAAATCCCCCAGTCAGCGTAGCTGACAGCCCCCTTTTCAAGGGGGCAAAAATTATTGCACCAGGGTTTCAGTTAGGGGACACTATAAGTATTATTCATAGTCCTGAACAGTTAAGTTTTTTCTTTATTATACATCAAACTGAGAGGGAAATATGTCGGAAGTTATTTGGCCTTGTAAAGTTCTGAAAATTTTTTATTTTCATAATATTACAGCGGTAAACCAAAAGCTTTGATTTACCGCTGTACTGAAAGAATAATGAAAATTATCCAAGGAAAAGTTTCTTAAATTCATCTGCATCAGCTGAATTGATTTTTCCGTCACCGTTCAGGTCTGAAGTTTTTGAGTTAATCTGCATTTCAGGATTGAGTATATGCTGAACAAGTTTTATGAAATCGGCTGCTGATACAATTCCGTCATTATTTGTGTCACCCGAAACTGTTTCAGGTAATAATTCGGATGTTGTGGTTACTGGTTCAGTTACGTTAGGCTCACTTAATATTTCAAAATTAATATCATTATCGGAAGCATATTTCTGAGCGTAGCTTCCCTCAACACCACATATTCTGAATGATGAACTGCATCCGCCAAATGCATCGTCACCTATACTTGTTACTCCTTCCGGAATCGTTATTTCTGTTAAGCCACTGCAT
>CAMCOJ010000272.1 GCA_945876405.1 uncultured Ruminococcus sp. | reverse complement strand
ATTCAAAGATATTAATATAGACAGATACAGACTTCTTTGCGGCAGAACAGACACATACAGACTTATTTCAAACTTCAGATCAAAAAATGCTCCGGATTACAAAACTAAACTTGTTAAAAAAACTGAGGGCATCGATTCAGTAAAGAAATACTGCGAAACATTATTTAAAGATAAATCAGATTTTGAAATAAACTGTATTTTAAAATGCCTGACAGCTGCCCGTACCGGAAACATTCAGACAGTTTTCAGACAGGAGTCTGTTAATTTTTATGAAATGATTCGTCAGAAAGTGCAGGACAGTTAATATGGAGTTAATAAAAGAAAATGATATACTTATTCTGAAAATGGATGCTCCCGGAAATAATATAATGACGGGAGATTTTATGGATTCTCTTCTGTCCTGTCTCAGGGAAGCGGAAACATATGCAGATGACAAGTCAGTAAAAGGTTTCATAATAACCGGTTCCGGCAGACACTTTAGTTGTGGTGCAGATATACCGTCCCTTATGGAAAGATCTGCATCGGAACTCGAAGAATACAACAGTACAGGAAAGCTTCCCAAAGTGCATACAGAACAGAAACATGCCCTTACAATGCTGTCTGAGCTTCCTTTTCCTGTGATAAGTGTAGTAAAAGGATTTTGCATTGGTTCAGGAAGTGAGATAGCTGTTAATTCACATATCAGAATATGCGAGCCGACAGCACGTGTAGGACAGCCTGAATCTACCTTTGGAATTCTTCCTGCTCTGGGTGGAATAGCAAAGACTGTCGAGATATGCGGTCTTTCTGAAGCCATCGAAATGACATTAACCGGTGAACTTTTCACTACTGACGATGCGTATGAAAAGCAGTGGTGTGATTTAGTATGTGAAAAGAAAAGAGGATTTGATACTGCTGTTGAGCTTATAAATTTTATCAGTAAAAACTATGATTCATATGACAGGCATAATTCAGCACTTTATATTGATGAATTTAATAAAATCAGGAAAACAGGGATAAAAAAAATTGGTATTATCGGATACGGGAAGATGGGTAAAGAAATATTTTCTTGCCTGCATGATAAAATAAGAGATGCTGAATATACAGTTATCTGCCGTCATGACAGTGATGTGTACACTGAACAGATACATAAAAAGCTTTCCAAAGCATTTAAGAGAGGTCGTATTTCAGAAATTTCATATAAGATAAGTTCAGGTAATTTCAGATTTTCCGACAGCCTGTCATCGCTTTCTGACTGTGATATTATTATTGAAACTGTTTCAGAAAATCTGGAATCCAAACGAAAGATTTTTTCAGAATTAGACAGTATAGTAAAAAACAGCTGCATTTTCTCAAGCAATACATCATCTCTTCTTATTCCTGAAGTTTTTTCTGGTGTATCTGCACATAGCTATATGGGAATTCATTTTTTTTATCCGATAAAACTCAGTGGCTATGTAGAATTTAATAACTGCGGCGACAGAGAGCTTGCTTTTTCTATGTGTGCTGTACTTGGAAAAGAACCGGTATTCTTTGAAAATGACTACTGCATGTATCTAAATCAGTTTATTAGCTATACTGTTTCATGTGCTATGGTCGTTAAAGATAAATTTAATATTTCAATAGGCAGAATGATGGAAATTTTATCTGATGTTTTTCCGCAGCACAGCCTCTTTGGAATGGTGGATTCAATCGGACTGGATCTTTTAACATCAGGTAATACAGCAAATAATGTAAAGAGAATACGTAATGTTCTTGATTATGCTAAAAAAAGATACAATCAGCTTTTATCTGAAGGCTGTCCAGGGGGTACCGGAGAATTTATCAGGTTTATGAATAATTATGAAATGTTATCTGATTGCGAAGTTTCTGAAGAGTACATAAAAACATTAATTGTTTCTGCTGTATTAAACGAAGCAGTAAATGCTTCTGATGACTGTGAGACTGATTTGACATCTGTTCTTGCGGATACAATCGGACTTTGTATGCCGATGTCTGATTTTTTCAGACAGAAAGGATACGAAACTGTAAAAAAATCACTCATTGAGATTAATGAAGAATTATCATGCGATGCGTTCAAACCTGTTTCTGCAGGTGTATTTAACAAATATTTTTTATGATCTTGTAATAATCTATTAAGGTGGTACTATGGAGAAAGTAGTAATTACAGGCATGGGTGCTATTTCATGTCTTGGCAATAATGTAAATGAATACTGGGATAATCTTATTCAGGGCAAATGTGGTATCGGTAAAATCACAAGAATTGATGTGGAAAATCATGATACCACAGTTGCCGGCCAGGTAGATGACACATTTGAGGTTCTGGCAAAAAAATTCTGGAATAAAAGACAACTTAATAGTGTTACTGCTCCATGCAGGATGCTTATGGCTACTGCCGGGGAAGCTATTGAGGATTCGAAAGTCGATTTTGAAAACTATGACCGAAGCAGAGTTGCGGTTATTATGGGAATCATTGATAACGGATTTGTTGATTCTGAGAGGAACAAGATGACTAACATGGTAATAAAAGAAATGCCAAGTTCCGGACCTGCACTAATCTCTTTAAAATATGGTCTTAACGGACCTGCATTTAATGTATCATGCGCATGTTCAAGTTCAGGTTATGCAATCGGAACGGGAGCCTTATTAATTGAAAGTGGAATGTATGATATGGTTATTGCAGGTGGTTTATCAGGTTTTGTTACACATGACAGGATTTCAGGATTCAATCAGATTCTTGCGATGTCTGCTAATCCTGATCCGGAAACTGCGTGCAGACCATTCACCAAGAACCGTGACGGTTTTATAATGGGTGAAGGTGCCGGAACAATTATTCTTGAATCTGAATCAGCTGCTAAAAGGAGAAATGCAAAAATCTACGCAAAACTCAGTGGATATGCTTTCTTTAGTGAAGCTTCAAATATGACTGCACCTCTCGAAGAGGGAAGAGGCATGAATATTGTAATGGCTGAAGCTCTGAAAAAATCAGGTCTTGACATAACTGATATTGACTATATAAATGCACATGGTACTTCGACTAACCTAAATGATAAATATGAAACCATGGCCATAAAAAATCTTTTTGGTGAGCATGCGTACAAGCTTTCTGTTTCATCAACAAAGTCTGCTATCGGACATACTCTTGCAGCGGGAAGTGCACTTGAAGCGATTGCTACTATCAAGGCTATAAACGAGGGAATTGTTCCTCCGACTGTTCATTTTGATAAAGCGGATCCGAATCTTGATCTTGATTACACTCCAAATGTTGCCAAAAAGAGAGAGATAAAAGCTGCTATATCCAATTCATTTGGTTTTGGTGGTCAGAACGCCTCATTAGTTTTCGAGCGTTATTAATAAAGGAGAACTTATGCCAATTTGTCAGATAAAAACAAACTTTAAAATGAATATTCAGAAGAAAGAAGATTTTATGAAATGCGTTTGTCTGGAATTATCACAGATTCTTGATAAGCCTGTTCAGGCTGTTATGGTAATGATTTCTGATGAATATATGTATATGAATAATTCATCAGAAACTGTTTTGTTTGCAGAATTCCGGTATGTAAAAGATTTTGATTCAGCTGAGGAAAAAACAGCTTTTCTTAAAGATTTTGCAGACAGAATGCTTGAGATATTCCGCAGATTTACATCTGTGGATCCATACAGAGTATACATGCAGTTTACTGAGATGCCCCGTGATGGTGCCTGGAAATACAATTAAAAGGAGAATACAATTCAATGAAATGGCCAATTCGTAATTTATTAAATCCTGTTTCAACACGAACTCTCCTCTATGGAACAGATCCGTTTGATACAGAATATGTACTTCAGAAGATTGATCAGATTAAAGTAATGAGCGGAAAGCAGATTAAGGAAGTATGGTTTCTGTCTCTTATACACATCTCCGAGCCCACGAGACAGGCAGAAA
>CAMCOJ010000271.1 GCA_945876405.1 uncultured Ruminococcus sp. | reverse complement strand
TCGTTTATTTAATATAAATCAGTAAAATACTGTTGACATTTTCATTCAAAAGTAGTAAAATTATAAAGCATAAAATTTGTAAAAAAAAAGGAGAAAACAATGCACAAAAAAACTATTCGAAAAATCCTTCCGGCAGCACTTCTTACTGTACCGCTTCTGGCAGGAAACCTGACAAATGCTTCTGAAAACAAATCTGTTTTCAATATGAAGCTCCTGATTTTAAACAAGGCTCAGTATGAACCCGCATATGATATCAACGGAAACAGCACTGTTGACGTATTTGATATCATAAGAGTAAAACAGAAACAGTATAATATCGGCAGTTCTTCGATAGTAAGCGATCCACCTGTTACTACAACGGTTACGGTAACCTTACCTGCCGAAAGCACTGAATCGCATGATACAACTACGGTTTCTGAAGAAGTTACTTCTGAAACTACACTGTCAGATATTACAGAAGCACCGGTTACCACTGCTTCACAGGAAACCACAGTCTCTGAAACAACTGTTCCGGTAACTACGACAGAACTTCCTGTAACAACAACTGTAATCACTACAACAGAAGTTCCGGCAACTACCACAACCGTTACAACAACAGAGGCTCCTGCAGTCACTACAACCATAACCACAACAGCAGCACCTGTTACAACAACCGTAACCACAACAGCAGCACCGCCTGTTACACAGAAAACAGATAAAAAAATACTTAATGTTAGACATGTATCACAGAAAGGACTTCCGACCGGATGTGAAGCAACAGGTCTCACAATTACAATCAACTGGTATGGTTATAATGCTGACAAAGAAGATATTGCCATGACATACATGCCAAGACAGGAAGTTGTTTACAGAAACGGACAGCTTTACGGTCCTGATTTTATGACAACTTTTGCAGGAAATCCTAAAAGAGACGGGCTTGATTACGGCTGTTATATTCCATGTATGATAACAACAGTAAACAATTATTTTAATGCTGTAGGAAGCAGTTATCGCGGAAAGAGCATTTCAGGCACTGAAGCTGAAGATCTTTTATCCTACATAGACCGAAACATTCCGGTTGCTGTTATCGCCACACCTGATCTGATTACTCCGTCAAGAGGAGATTCATGGATTACTCCTGACGGCAGAACTGTAACATGGCAGAAAGGTCATCACTGTCTTGTACTTATCGGATATGATAAAACACGTTCAAAAGTGTATTTCTCAGATCCGGCACGCAGTGCAGGAAACGGAGTTTCAGTTTTTGATTTTGGAAGATTCAAACAGATATATGATATGAAGGGCAAAAATGCAATGATTATTGATACCGGCTCTGTAAATGTTCCAAAAAAGACTCTTAAGGTCGGAGATAAAGTTCATTATGTTGGCTGGATTAACGGAGCAAGTGAAGGAAACGGAAATGAAATATATGTAGACAATACTGAAAAAGAATATACAGTTACCTTTATTCATACAAGTACCGCTCTTCCGAACAGAGTATGTCTTGACCAGCTGGGCTGGGTAAGTATTGATGCTATTACTCAGAATACAGCCTACTATGGAAACGGTAACAGTACACCGTCTGAACCAGCTGAAAAAAATCCGCCTTCAACTGCTGTTTCTGAAATTAAAGACGGAAATGTATATAATATAGTCAACCTTTACAGCGATTATTTCCTTAACGTTGATAATGGCATAGACAAAGACGGAACAAATATCTATCAGTGGCGTCCTGACCAGTCTACAGAACAGAAGTTTAAAATGTCTGCTGACTCGGATTCATGGAAAATAAAATCAATGTCCAGTTCATCCGGCAGCAACAGAATGATCACTGCATCTGCTACATCAGACGGAGCAAATGTAAATCTCTTTACTGCAACGAATAATGTTACTCAGCAGTGGGTATTAAAGAAAATCCGTGGCAACGCATTCTGCATCGGACTTAAGGCTTATCCGGGATATGTTCTTACAGTAAATGACAAATCCAATGGAACCGGTTCCGGCACATCAAACACATCAGCCGGAAATGTATTCATTTCAAAATATACAGGGGCAGACAATCAGCTCTGGTATTTCCAGTAAAAAACAACGGCAGAAGAAATCCGATTTCTTCTGCCGTTGTTTTTTGGTTTAATATACTCAAAGAAGTTTCGAAAGGAACTCCTTCAGTCTTTCACTTTTCGGATTACTGAATAATTCCTCAGGTGTTTCATCTTCTGCTACAACACCTTTATCAATAAATATTACCCTGCTTGCCACCTCTCGTGCAAATCCCATTTCGTGAGTTACACAGATCATCGTGATTCCTGATTCAGCCAGTTCCTTCATAACTTCAAGCACTTCACCAACCATCTCAGGGTCAAGTGCTGAAGTAGGTTCGTCAAAAAGAATTACTTCCGGATCCATTGCAAGAGCCCGGCATATCGCAACTCTCTGTTTCTGACCGCCTGAAAGCTGGTTCGGATAAGAATCAGCCTTGTCTGCAAGTCCGACACGCTTAAGGAGCTCCATAGCCTTTTCATCAGCCTTCTCCTTTGGAATTTTCTTAAGCTTAACAGGTGCGACCGTAAGGTTTTCAAGTATTGTAAGATGCGGAAAAAGATTAAAATGCTGGAAAACCATCATCATCTTCTGACGCTGCTCATCTATATTTGTTTTCGGAGAAGTTATCTCAGTATCGTCAATATAAATATGCCCCGAATCAGGTACTTCAAGAAGATTAAGGCATCGTAAAAAAGTTGATTTGCCGCATCCTGATGGTCCGAGTATTACTACAACTTCTCCCTTGTTAATATCAAGCGAAATTCCATTGAGAACCTTAAGACCGTCGTATGATTTTTCAAGATTTTCGATGTGGATAAGTCGGTTACTTTCTGTCATTATTAAGTCTCCTTTCGAGTAAAGATACTAATTTTGAGAGGATAACAACTATAACCAGGTATATCAGAGCAACAGCGATGAGCGGCATAAACGCATCATATGTACGACTTCTGATAAGGTCGCCCCCTCTTGTAAGATCTCTTATACCAATATAACCGGAAATTGAGGTTTCCTTAAGGAGAACTATAAATTCATTGCCAAGTGCAGGAAGGATATTTTTAATTGCCTGCGGAAGAATAAAGTATCTCATAGTCTGGACATAATTAAATCCAAGGCTTCTTCCTGCCTCAAACTGACCGGTATCAATCGAAGAAATACCCGCACGGACAATTTCAGCAATATACGCTGATGAGTTAAGACCAAACGCTATAGTTGCAACGAGTACGGCATCAATATTGCTGCTTGCAAATACAACATAGTAAATTATAAGAAGCTGAATCATCGCAGGTGTACCACGGATTATTGTGATATAGAGTTTGCACAGTGCATTAAGAATACGGAATTTTCCGCTCTGGTCACAGGAAAATCTGACTATAGCTATCAGGAATCCAAATATCGTACCAAAAATTACGGCGAAGAAACTGATTCGTATTGTTGTTGCAAGACCATTTGTGATATACTTCCATCTGCCTTCGGAAATGAAGTTGTGGACAAATTTTTCTTTTATTACACTTCCGGAAGAACTGTTTCCGTTTCGGACAATGATAACCTGTTTTGCGGTTGTATAAGGTTCAGTAAAGTTAATATTTTTCAGCCTGTCTTCAGTAACAGTCATTCCCGCAGCACCGATATCCGCCTTACCTGACTGAACTGCTGTGATAATTGAGTCAAATTCCATATCCTGAATTACAAGTTCCTTACCGAGAATATCAGCAATTGCCTGAACAATATCAGGATCGATACCAACTACCTGACCGCCCCTGTCAAATTCATACGGTTCAAAAGCAGCATTTGTTGCCATAATAAGCTTTCCGTTATTTCGTTCAGTACCTTCAGGTGAAATATACGGACTGTTTCCCTGTCTCTTATACACATCTGACGCTGCCG
>CAMCOJ010000270.1 GCA_945876405.1 uncultured Ruminococcus sp. | reverse complement strand
CAGTATACGCTGCACAGTAATATAATATCTTTTATTGCAAAAAATCCCGAGCAGTTTGCTTGGGATTTTGCTGTATATGCCGTTTTTATTTATCATGTGCGTCTGAGCACACATGAAAGGATGATTTCAAATGTTCGTAGACAAGGCGAAAATAAGAGTCAAGGCCGGAGACGGCGGAGATGGTGCGGTATCATTTTACCGTGAAAAATATGTCGCAGCCGGCGGACCGGACGGTGGAAACGGTGGAAAAGGCGGAGACATAATCTTTGTTATAGATGATAACTTTTCAACACTCATTGATTTTAAATATAAAAAGAAATATGCTGCCCAGAGAGGTGAGAACGGCGGTGCAAAGCACTGTACCGGTAAAAACGGTGAGGATCTTATTATCAAGGTTCCGCGCGGTACTCTCGTAAGAGATGCGAATACAGGCAGAATAATTGCTGACCTTTCAAAGAAGGACAGGCAGATTATCGCAAAAGGCGGCAACGGAGGAAAGGGTAATTCAGTTTTCAAATCACCTACACGTCAGATTCCGAGATTTGCAAAACCAGGTTATCCGGGTGAGGAATTTGAACTTTCACTGGAACTCAAGCTGCTTGCGGACGTAGGACTTGTAGGTTTTCCAAATGTAGGAAAATCAACACTTATTTCAGTTGTAAGCCAGGCTAAGCCGAAGATAGCAAATTATCACTTTACAACTCTTGTACCTGTACTTGGTGTTGTAAAGGTTGAGGCTGAAAAGTCTTTTGTTATGGCAGATATTCCGGGACTTATCGAAGGTGCAAGTGATGGTATTGGTCTTGGTCATGAGTTTTTAAGGCATGTGGAAAGATGCCGTCTTATCCTTCACGTTCTTGATGTTTCAGGTTCCGAGGGAAGAGATCCGCGCGAAGACTTTGACATAATCAACCGTGAGCTTGAAAAGTTCAGTCCTGATCTTGCGGAATGTCCTCAGATTGTTGCGGCTAACAAGTCTGATATGGCATCACCTGAACAGATTCAGAAACTAAAGGAATATATAGAAGAAAAGGGCTATACATTCTTCGAAATTTCAGCTGCTACAACTCAGGGAACTTCAGAGCTTATAAAATACATCTCACAGGAACTTGACAAGCTTCCGCCAATCAGAGAGTATGAACCTGAAGAAATTCCTGAAGAAGAAATTATGCAGAAGGAAGATGAACGCAAAAGGATTACTGTCCGTAAGGAAGAGGATGTATACTACGTTGAAGCTCAGTGGCTTGAACCTATCCTCAGAACAGTTAATCTTGATGACTATTCTTCACTTCAGTACCTGCAGAGAGTTCTTCAGACGAACGGAGTGTTCCAGCGCCTTGAGGATATGGGTATTGAGGAAGGCGAAACTGTCGATATTCACGGTTTCGAATTTGAATATGTTAAGTAGAGGTGGAACGTACGGAAAGAGTATTATCAGAGAGAGAAGCTATGCAGTATTCACCTCTTGCGCTTGCCTTTATGGGAGATTGTGTTTATGAACAGTTTGTTCGTGAACACATCGTCCTTCAGGCAAATACAGCTGTATCGAAGCTTCATGCTGCAGCAACAAAAAAAGTTTGTGCAGTTTTTCAGTCAGCAGCATATGATGTTATTCTTCCTGTGCTTGATGAAACAGAGACAGCTGTTTTAAAGCGGGGAAGAAATGCAACAGGCTGTTCAGCACCGAAAAGTGCAAATATTATAGATTACAGAAGGGCAACAGCAGTTGAGTGCCTTTTTGGCTTTCTTCATCTGACCGGAAGAAGAGAGAGACTTGAGGAATTAATGAAATTAATATTATCTGAAACCGAGGAGGAAAAGTAAAATGTCAGGACATTCAAAATGGAGTACTATTAAGAGAAAGAAAGAAGCTACTGATCAGGCAAGAGCCAAGATTTTTACAAAAATCGGTCGTGAGATGACAGTATGCGTTAAGGAAGGCGGTGCAGATCCGTCTACAAATGCAAAACTCCGTGATCTTATCGCAAAGGCAAAGGCAAATAACGTACCTAACGACAATATCGACAGAGTTATCAAGAAGGCAAGCGGCGGCGAAGACAAGAATGACTATATCTCAATAGTATATGAGGGATATGGTCCGAACGGTATAGCTGTAATTGTTGAAACACTTACAGACAATAAGAACAGAACAGCAGGTGATGTTCGTCACTACTTTGACAAATTTGGCGGTAACCTTGGTACAAGCGGATGTGTATCATTCATGTTCCAGAGCAAGGGTATTGTAGTAGTTGAAAATAACGGATATGATGAAGACAAGCTTATGGAAGACTGTGTTGAAGCCGGTGCAGATGATTACAGCATTGAAGAAGATTCAGTAGAATTTGTTTCCGCAGCTTCTGACCTTCATGCAGTAAGAGACGCTCTCACAGAGATGGGTTACACAATCCTTTCTGCTGAAACAGCACAGATTCCTGATAACTATGTTGCTCTCACAGATGAGGAAGCAATTAAGAAAATGAACCTTCTTCTTGAACATCTCGAAGATAACGACGATGTTCAGAACGTATGGCACAACTGGGAAAATCCTGAAGAATAATTATGGCGGGATTTATCTGTCCTGTATGCATGGAACCTCTTGAACGAACAGAAAAAATATACAGGTGTGCTAATTGTCACTGCTATGATATTTCAAAAAGCGGTTACATAAATCTTCTTATGTCACAGAAGTCAGGTAATCACGGTGATGATAAGGTTATGGTTCATGCAAGGCGTGATTTTCTGGAAAAGGGATATTACAATGCACTTCGTGACATAATTTCAGACACGGTTAGAAAATACAGCAAAGACGGCTTTACAATCATTGATGCCGGATGTGGTGAATGTTTCTATACATCAGCTATTGCGTCAGGACTTTGTGAGTCAGGGATAAATGCAGAGATTCTTGCGATTGATATATCAAAAAATGCACTTGCCTGTGCCAAAAGCAGGGGTACAGGAATATCAAGAGCAGTTGCAAGCATTTTTCATATTCCTGTACAGGATCAGTCGTGTGATATCATTGTAAATGTATTTGCACCTTTCTGTCGTGAGGAATTTATACGCATACTTAAACCGGGCGGAGTCTATATTCAGATAATTCCGCTTGAAGAACATCTGTGGGAACTTAAACAGGCAGTTTATGACAGGCCTTATAAAAATGCTGTTCAGGATTATTTTATTGACGGATTTGAACTCATAAAGAGCAGCGAGATAAGAAGAAAAATTTATCTTGATTCAAATGCAGACATAAAAAATCTTTTTATGATGACTCCCTATTATTATAAGACATCGGAAAAGGATTTTCATAAGCTTGACAGTATTTCATCAATGAATGTAAGCACGGAATTTGCAGTTCTTGCGTTCAGGAAAAAATAATCATAAGAACCCTCAGTATTAGCTTATCTGAGGGTTCATTTTATTCCTTGATTTGCCATTGACTTTTTTCAGAAATTCTGATATAGTTGTAGTAAAAAAATATTGTGAAGGGAAGGAAAAAATGAACCGGGAAACTGTAAAACAGAATGCACTGACGTATTGCAAATTACGTTATGCACAGTATTCAATGTACGAATCATATGCAAAAAAATTCGGAACAAGCTATAAAAGTCTTTATGTTTTAAGACAGATTTATGCAAATCCTGATGGTATTACGCAGATAGAGATATGTCAGGATTCTTCCTGTATTACAAAACAGACTGTAAGTGCTGTAATAAAAAGATTTATTGAAAAAAACTATGTTTATGTTGAAGAAATGAGTTCGGACCGCAGGAATAAACTCGTAAGGCTTACCGATGACGGTTTGGCATATGCTGAAAAGATTCTTCAGCCGGTTATTGATGCTGAACAGATAAGTATGGAGTGCCTGTCTCTTATACACATCTCCGAGCCCACGAGACAGGCAGAAAT
>CAMCOJ010000269.1 GCA_945876405.1 uncultured Ruminococcus sp. | reverse complement strand
TATGTATCTGCTCCTCAAAGTCATCGACTTCAGTAAAACTTTTGATATAATCAATCACTCTGTAGCTGCACACATAGTTAATGCGAACAGAAACCTTATCCGCAGTCATTATCTCCTGACCGGTTATATTCATCTGCTTAAGACGTGTATCCACATAGTTTACTGCTACGTTGTATTCGTTTTTCCAGAAATAGTACACCCCCGGTTCAAGCAGTCTTTCAAGCTTTCCATTGATAAACAGACGCGCCTTCTGATATTCCCCTACTTCAACCTTCTGGCAGAAAAGCGGAGAAATTTTGTCAGCGATATATGAAGGTACACTGTCAGGGACTTCAGGCTTTGAAATATCAACCATCTGAAATTCATGCCTGTCACCTATATTCCAGAAGGCATATCTTCCGCTTCTTAATGCACCGGAAAATTTTCCGTTAATGAAATGGAAGGCAAGCTTCCGGTCCGGAACCTCTGTGTATGCTGCAGATTTTTTTATCTCCGGACATTCCATAAGCACATCAAGACTGCATTTTGAAGAAGATACAGGCTCTGAAATCGGCACGGTTTCTATTTCCCTGTCGCCGTAAACGCGGTATTTTCCAGCCTCAAGAAACTTTACAAATCTGCCGTTTTTAAAAAGAAAGCCTCTCTGATTTTCACTGATAACTGTTTTTTTCATATATAAAAACCTCCTTCAAAGGTAAAAAATTTCTCATGTGAATCACCATTCCGAAAAAACGGCTGTACGCTTGAGCATTTCGGAAAACGAGCGGAAAGATTTCTTCTGGCTTGCCTTCCGGACAATGCGGTATCCGCACACAGGCAGGGTTTCTTCAGAACTGTCTGAAAAAATATTTTCCGGAGGAATTTATTTTCCAGACCGGCAGTTCACACTTTTCTTCATTGCATAAATGCCCGTATGGGCAGTAAACCATTATCATACTCCCAAAGTATGTGCAGGATTCGAACCTGCTCTATGAGCTTTTATTAAGCAATTGAATATGTACAGATTATTGCAGGCATACGCTTCGGAACCTCCCCGCGCACCGCTGTGAACCATCTCACTCACACGCAAAGCAATACTGTAATTTATATTATACACATCTGAAATCATTTTATCACGGAAAAAAAGCTGCGAACTTAAATATTGTTCGCAGCCTTTTTCTGTATATCAAATTTTTTCTGTCTGACAAGCCTTTCTTTTATCAGAGCCTTAAACTCTTCCGGACCTGTTACTTTTATCATCGGTCCGAACGACAGAATGCGGATTACAAGCTCAGTTCTGTCACTTCTGTCATACTTCAGAGTGACTTCATATGTATCCCTGCCGGTTCTCACTGTTTCCTTTTCAAAATGGGAAAAATGCAGCATCACACGCTCAAGGGCTTTTCGTTCATCTTTCAGTTCAAAAGTCAGTGTACACAGAGAATTTTCATGGTGAAATTTTACCGGTGAAATCTGTCCCTCAGTTTCACTGCAGGAAATAATCCTTCCGATATTGATATATGAAGCTTCACCACCGGAATTTGCCACAAGTCTGAACTTGTCGTCCTTTTCCGAATATTCAATAAAATCCGGGATAACCGTAAGCTCAGACAGAGCACCCTTTCTGTTTCTGCTTTGCACCAGCAGTTTTTTTCTGTTTTTAACTGCATCAAGAATCATTCTGAAATTTCTGATATAGTTCTCGTCGTCAAAGTCATCACCGTCTGAATACTTGTCAAATACGCAGTAATCCTCAGGTGTAAAAAGCGGTTCTGTATCTTCGGGAATATCAAAACTTATATCAAAGAGTTTTATTCTCGGGTCCAGAGAAACAGCCTTAAGCCAGCTTTTCTGAAGGCTGCTCAGCGGAAATGAAGGAATGTTTTTTATAACAGGTGTCCCGTCAGGTTTAATCAGCGGCCATTTTCCAGATCTCAGAGCAGGTTCAATTGTGAGGACACTTTCTGAAAATGCATATTTTTCGATTATTTTTCTGCACTCTTCAGAGGTTATCCTGCCGGATAATGATGCTTTCAGTATTTCTGAAACTGCTTTGTAGTAGGCACCGTATATTTCACTGAATATCATTTTCCCGAACCTCCTCCGCATCATAAAGTCTGTACATATGCTCAAGGTCATCAAGGAAACGCCTCTCAGCATCCTTGTCTGAAAAACTTAAGTCGGTTATTCTGCAGATATATGTACGTATCCACGGAATCATCTCGCTTACGTCATAGACATCAGCAGTGAACCGGCAGTGATTTTCATCAGTAAGTTCAACTCTTCCGCATCGCTTTTCCCTTTCAAGTCTCTTCGGAATATGCTCTTCATCCGGTCCGAAATACACTGTAAATTCCACATGACAGAGTTCCCTGCTCCTGTAACCGGTATTTACACCCCACATATTTTCCTGACGTTTAGCGAGTTTATCCCTGAGTTCATCAAAATTTTCACAGTACGCAAGGGGTCTTATCTTTTTAATAAAATCCGTTCTGAACGGAAGTATTTTCCTCTCTGAAATATTATATGCAAGAAGGTACTGTCTTCCTGTCCTTGCACTTATGAAAAGCTTCAGAGGAACCGCTTCAATATCAGCACCGGAACCGTGGCTGAATTTTGTAATAACAACGCTGTATTTTCTGTGAATTGCCTTAAACAGCTCAAGATGAATTTCACTGTCGAGAACATGGGAAATATAGTGGTGCTTAAACAAAAAGACTGACCTGTGATCATTTTCACGGTCGAGGATAAATGAACCGGCAACACCGCACGGAACCGTTTCAGAGAAAAAATCCATTGCATCAGTAGTGATATTTTCCATATCCTCCGTCCTGCTGTACAGAACATTTTTCCCCTGCTTTTCTGTCTGAATAAGACCCATATCCGTATATTTTTTCAGTTTCTTTCTTATTGTGGACTCATCAAATACCCTGTGCTTCTCAAACTGAGAAAGGTAGTCACGGTCAGTTATTTCTGTAATTTCTGAAGAGGAAAGCTTTATCTCCGGTGATGAGAGTATATCAAAGATGATAAAATGCAGCGTGATGTCACCGTCAGTAAAACTCCTCGCCTTCCAGACACTGAAAAGCGGATTGTGTACATTTTCCCTGCTGTCTATGGAAATGAAAACATTTTTCCCCTCACCGGTATGACGAAATCCCGTATAGTCCTTAAGCCAGCTCTCTATCCTTCTCCGCTCGTCATCATAGGACCTTGCGCTTTTCATGTCATATTCCCCGCGGCTTCTGAATCCGTAGATGTAAAATTCCCTCATATATTCACGAATGCGGTCAAAGTTTTTTATTAGTTCATTGTATGCCATTACTGTTTTCTCCGATGGAAAAATTTTTTGAACCGCACTTTTGTCATTGTAAAAAACACAGCCCATATCCCTGTTTTTCAGAAATCTCAGTGATACAGCTACTATTTTATCACAAAATTCTCAGACTTTCAAGCGGATATTTCACAGAATTCCGACGATAACAAGCATGGTTTTCACAAAATTCCGGCATAATTCCTTCGTGATTTCACAAAATTCCTTATAAATATAATAATCCCACCAGACAGCAACTATGCTGAAACAGTGGGATTTGTGTCAGGTTAAGTAATCCAAATTATTCATTTATTTAATTCCGAATTCCTCGTACAGTTTCTGACGGTATTTTTCATCTGATGCAACTTTGAATGCATCATCTTTTCTTCCGGCCTTTTCAAGCGCCTTGATTAAAGCACCAAGCTTGTTTTCGCCTTTTTTTTCACCCTTTTTTTCACCTTTAACCTCACCATCATCATAACCGTTATTATAACTTTCCCATACAAGATTCTTCTCATGAATCTCAGTAACATATTCCTGGTCAAAAAGAATATCCATCATAGTATACACCTCGTTTTCATGCTTCTTAACGAAGTCTGCAAGGATGTTGTTCAAAAGACA
>CAMCOJ010000268.1 GCA_945876405.1 uncultured Ruminococcus sp. | reverse complement strand
AAAAATAAATTAATTATAGTGAAAGTCAAATTTATTTTGACGTTCACTATATTTAATCTCCTAATAAAATAAGTATTTGCTTAATTATATCATAAAAATTCAGGAAAAACAAGTTTGCTTCTTAGTTGACAGATTTTGAAGAAATATGTTATTATAGGCATATACTACTACGATTGGAGAAATAATTTTATAATGAATCTTCTGTTTATCGGTGATGTTGTCGGACGTTCAGGCTGTGACTTCATCCGCAGTAACCTTTACAGGATAAAAAAAGAATATGAAATTGATGTAACAATAGCTAACGGAGAAAATTCCGCACCGGGAAACGGAATAACAAAAGCCTCTGCAGACGAACTTACTGAATACGGTGTGGATATTATAACAACCGGGAACCATGCCTTCAGAAGAAAAGAATCAGCACAGATTTATGAACAGGAAAACATTCTGCGTCCCGCAAACTACCCGGAGGGCTGCGAAGGAAAGGGATATGGAATATACGACTTCGGTCGTTATCGTCTGGCTGTTATAAACCTTATGGGGACAGTATATATGGAGGCTCTGGATAATCCGTTTTCTGTTATAGACAATATTCTCCGTGAAACAGACACACCGAACATCATAGTGGATTTTCATGCCGAAGCAACTTCAGAAAAAAAGGCTATGGGACACTATCTCACAGGAAAAGTTACTGCCGTTCTTGGGACCCACACACATGTTCAGACCTCTGACGAAATCATACTTGGAGGTCATACAGGATATATAACAGATGTCGGCATGACAGGTCCGGAACTTTCCGTTCTCGGAGTATGCAGTGAAGATGCAGTAAGAAAACAAAAATACAAGACACCGGTTTATTTCAGAGAATCGGAAAATGATGCATTTCTTAATGCTGTAGTTTTACAGATTGATACTAAACTTGGCATATGCACTAAAATCAACAGGTTGATAATAAGATAATATTAACAAAAATTTCCCGTAAGTGTTGCAAATCACCTGCGGTTAATGTATAATGTACTTGCAACCAGGCGATATCTTTACACACTAATTAACGTTATTTTACTTAGGAGGTTTTCATTTTGGAAATTTTAAAAGTTTCATCGCATTCTTCGCCTAATTCCGTAGCTGGTGCAATAGCAGGTGTTATAAGAGAAAAGAAGGCTGTTGAAGTTCAGGCAGTCGGTGCAGGCGCTGCCAATCAGGCTATTAAAGCAATCGCAATCGCCCGCGGTTATCTTGCTCCTATAGGAGTTGACCTGATATGTGTTCCTGCCTTTACTAATATAGTAATTGACGGAGAAGAAAGAACAGCTATCAAACTTATCTGCGAACAGAGATAAATGCTTATACCGGGGGGCTTTTTTCAGTCCCCTTTTTTTATTTTCCCGATACAGGGGCGCATAGTGAAACCTAAGGTGTTGACAATAAAGGAACCCCTGTGTTATACTTAAAAAACAGGGGAGTCTGCAGACAGTCTGAGAGGGAGATATGCTCTCCGACCCTTAACCTGATGCGGATAATGCCGCCGTAGGAAGTCATACTGATTTTTTCGGAGAGCAGCATCATTGCGCTGTTCTCCTTTTTTATTTTATACTGAAAGCAGGTATTTACATGACACAGATGGAATCAGCCAGAAAAGGCATATTAACCAATGAAATGAAAACCGTTGCATCAAAGGAACATATTTCTGAAGATAAACTCATGCAGCTTATCGCAGAGGGAAAAGTAATCATCCCATGCAACAGACTCCACAAATGTATATCACCAAACGGTGTCGGATCAGCACTTACAACCAAGATAAATGTAAATCTCGGAACTTCAAGAGACATGGCAAGCCTTGAGGAAGAAATGAAAAAAGTTCAGAAAGCAGTTGATCTCGGCGCTGAAGCTATAATGGATCTCAGTTCATACGGTGATACCAGAAAATTCAGAAAAATGCTTACTTCAGAATGTCCGGCTATGATAGGTACGGTCCCGATTTACGACGCTGTTGTTTACTATCATAAAGCACTTATGAAGATAACCTCTGATGAATGGATAGATATAGTGAGAATGCACGCAGAAGACGGTGTTGACTTTATGACAATTCACTGCGGTATCAACAAGGAAACTGCAGTTAAATTCAAAAGAAACAAACGACAGATGAATATCGTCTCAAGAGGCGGTTCGATTATCTTTGCATGGATGGAGATGACCGGAAATGAAAATCCTTTCTACGAAAGATTTGACGAGATTCTTGATATATGCCGTGAATATGACGTAACCCTCAGCCTCGGAGACGCATGCAGACCGGGAAGTATATTTGACGGAACGGATCCGGCTCAGATAGAGGAACTCATCACTCTCGGCGAGCTTACAAAAAGAGCCTGGGAAAAGGATGTTCAGGTTATGATTGAAGGACCGGGTCATATGCCGATGAACCAGATTGCTGCAAATATGGAAATACAGAAAACTCTCTGTCACGGAGCACCTTTCTATGTGCTCGGACCTATTGTAACCGATATTGCCCCGGGTTACGACCATATAACATCAGCTATAGGAGGTGCCATTGCAGCTCAGAACGGAGCAGCATTTCTCTGCTATGTTACTCCTGCCGAACACCTCCGCCTGCCGGATGCAGATGACGTAAAGGAAGGAATAATAGCAGCAAGAATAGCAGCACACGCAGCCGATATTGCAAAGGGTATTCCTCACGCTGCTGACTGGGATATGAAGATGGACAAGGCGCGCCATGACCTCGACTGGGAGAAAATGTTTGAAACAGCGATTGATCCTGAAAAGGCGCGTGCATACAGAAATTCATCAAAGCCGCAGAAAGAGGATACATGCAGCATGTGCGGCAACTTCTGTGCCGTAAAAAATATGAACAGAATTCTTGACGGCGAAAACATCTCGATATTTGATGAGTAATACGGTGAATCTATGTACGATATCAGAAAAATGATGCAGCTCTACGCTGTTACTGACCGTTCCTGGACAGGTGAACAAAATCTGTACGAACAAGTGGAAGCCGCACTCAAAGGCGGAATCACCTGTCTTCAGCTAAGAGAAAAAAATCTGGACAGAGAGAGTTTTACAAAAGAAGCTCTGGAGATAAAATCACTCTGTATAAAATACAATGTCCCGCTTATAATAAACGATGATCCCTACGTTGCTGTTAAGTCAGGAGCAGACGGGGTTCATATAGGTCAGAAGGACATGAGCATTGAAGAGGCAAGAAAAATAACCGGAAACTCACTTATAATAGGCGTAACTGCCGCCTCCCCCGAACTCGCTGTAAAAGCAGAAATGAACGGTGCAGACTATATCGGTTCAGGTGCAGTATTCGGAAGCACTACCAAAAGTGATGCCAAGCCGCTTTCGCATGATGTTCTGAAAAAAATCTGTTCATCTGTAAAGATTCCCGTAGTAGCAATAGGCGGAATAAACCGTGAAAATATGATTGAGCTTTCAGGAACCGGTATAGCCGGTACAGCTCTTGTATCGGCAGTTTTTGCTGCAGAAAATATAGAAGAAGAATGCAGGTATCTGCTTGAACTATCTGAAAAAATAACAGGTGAAAGGAAGCTTTAATATGAAAAAAGTTTTATCAATAGCCGGCTCAGACTGCAGCGGCGGAGCCGGAATACAGGCGGACATAAAAACAATATCTGCTCACGGAATGTATGCAATGAGTGCTGTAACTGCACTGACTGCACAGAACACAACCGGTGTAAGCGGAATATACAGTGTAACTCCGGAATTTGTAACCATGCAGCTTGACAGCATTTTTTCAGATATTTTCCCGGACAGTATAAAAACGGGAATGCTTTTCAGTGCGGAAATTATTTCAGCAGTTGCCTCTTCCTTAAAAAAACACAATGCATCACGAATAGTTATTGATCCTGTCTCTTATACACATCTGACGCTGCCGACGATACTCCTTGTGTAG
>CAMCOJ010000267.1 GCA_945876405.1 uncultured Ruminococcus sp. | reverse complement strand
TGTTACCTCCACATTCTTTTTTATTTTGAATGTCCGCAAAATCCGTCCTACATCTCACGATACATAAGGACAGAATAATCTTTTCTGCGGTGCCACCTTAATTGCCTGCAAACCTGCAAGCCGCTCTTACGAAAATGCCAACACATTCTCTACCGCTAACGCCGGTTTACGTCGCCGCTACTAAGCATACCAAAAACGCTTTTCACTTTGCCCTCAGCGATCCATTTATCAGGCTGCATTTCCGCGGGTTTCCAGCAATCCCCGCTCTCTGTAGGCACACGACAAGATTTTATCTTCGCATCATAGGTTTAATTACTTACATTCGGTATTTTAACACATGGAAAAAGATTTGTCAATAGTTTTTTGAATTTTTGTCTGATACTTTTTTCAGTTCAGAAGACTTTTCTTTAAGTGCCTTTAATCTTTCGGCTTCAGCAACCAGCTCTTTCATCGCCTTTTGTGCCTCTGTTTCCTTCTTTGAAGTAAATCTGTTTATAACATCAGACAGTGATCTTAATTCTGAGGTGCTGTAATTATTTTTCTTTAAACCACTGAATAACTCATCGTAAGACCTGCCGTGTGTTCCATTTTCTCCGGCAGGTTCATATCCTTTCCTTTTGTCTGTTTCCTTACTGCTGGCAATGATTCCGGACATTACGGAATCCATGTCTGTAAAATCCACATTCTGCTCCCGGAGTTTATTTAACAGTTCCTTATTCTGTTCCACTGTTTCAATATTACGGTTACTTCTGTTTTTTGATTTGTTCTCTATACCTGCCACTGCCTGCTCCAATGCCAGGTCCGGATGAAATTCAGGATATCCCGGTTTAGCTGATAATTCTTCATTTATACTGCAGTAACAAACTGCCTTGTAGTTGAATACTATTGGAGTTATCGTCACCACCAGTGAACAGACCAGATTTATAACTGATGTAAGTTTAACGCCACCGTACAGTAAATTCATTACCGGACTCCCGGATCCGCCGGATTCAGCATATTCCGGCGATAATGATGTAAAAAGCCGCATACTTCCTGAGGAAAGGAGCGTAGCATCTCCTTCTGTGCCGGATTTGAGGGCAAATGCATCTGCACAGAACATTACTGCCGGTATTAATACTATTACCGCAAGTATAATATGAACCATAAAAGCTGTCAGGCAGATTTTTCTGTTTTTCCTGTTTAACAGCAAAACATAAATCAGACCGAGTGCTATTGCCAGGATACCGGGCACGGATGTAAAAGACAGATATAACGCAGATATTATTTCAATCAGCATTGTAAGCTCAAACCACACTTTTATCTTATGCATCTGCTCCCTGTTTTTCTCCATATCTTCCAGGTCCTGTGCAGAGTTTATATTCATGTATATTCCGTTTGCCATTTCTGTAATCTCCATTTGGGTAGTATTATTCCACCTGTAAAAATCTGTTTTACAATACACATCAAAAGTATATTTTTTGGAATAATTCATCATTCCTCAGTCAGTATTACAGATCCGTCCTTTCCGCTCTGAGTAATAACAAAACTTCTCATCACTCCGTTTTTATCCACAAAACAAATTGAGTTGCACGGTAAAACATCACCGTATTCCAGTCCGGCAGCAAGTGACTCTCCGGCCTTGAGTTCTGGAACTTTGTATACAGGAACTGATGTGTATTCAACGATACTGCCTTCATCACTAAGCTTTATGTCCGTTATATCATATAATACAACAGATGATATGTCTTCAGTTGCTGTAAATACTGTATTTCTGCCTGAATCCTCAAAAAGTCTGAAAGCTGCAGAAGCCTTAATATCATCGCTGAAAGCTGCTGCATTAAGAGGTCTTGACTGCTTGTATTCTGAAAGAGGATTAAATTCAATTTTTGCCTTTGATGCAAGTAGTTCGTCAGCAACCTTTTCAAAATCATAGCTTTCGATTGTTTCTGACTTTTCAGGATCATATTCACCAGTTGTATTTGTATAGTAAACAACCTTATCGTCTTTAAGTTCTGAGAATACAAATGACTTGTATTTCTTTGAACATGTTTCAGGTTCAAGTACAAAGTGACCGAGAACTGAAGATGAGACACCGTTTGAACCGGTGTTGACTATACTGTTGTCTGAAAGCAGAATATTAATGTTTCTGTCCCATGATTCAAATACCTCTGTAATTTCATTTTTTTCTTTTGAATACGAATACACTACCCCTGGAACGATGCCTGTATTATCACTTGTGTCTTCAATCTCACCGATAATAAGTTCAGGGGTTCCGTCTCCGTTAAGATCTCTGAACGCATAGCCTGTTTTCTCAAAATTTTCAGCTTTATTTTCCGAGATTCTCGGAGTAAGCCAGTTGCTGCCGAATTCATTCAGCTCTATCGTGTCATTATACGCCTGATAATAATAATCCAGAACAGCAGTGTATTTTTTCACGCAGTCAAAATCTTCGCCTTCAGTTACAGCTGTCCCATTATTTTCATTATTGAGTACAACGTTCTTGACGATGTTGAAATCCATAACGTCTGTTTTTCCGTCTCCGTTTACATCAGTGTTAAAAACATTCTGTGCATCCGCTGAACTGCCCAAAGCAATACCGCATACGGACAGAACTGCTGATGCGGTAATTACTGAAGAAACTGCTGCTGTCTTGATTGTGTGTTTTAAATTTCCCATGATTAATACTCCCTTTTTTTTATTATGTAACGATAATTTATATCGTTCATTATACATGCGACATAATCTCAGAAAGATTTATCACAAGTTTCTCATCATTATCCTGGTATATTCTCACCGGAATATCCTGATCGAATCCATACATATTCACTGTTGTATCATTCTCAAAAAAATACACAAGAATCTTTTTATACTTTGGATCCACAATCCAATACTCCCTTACACCTGCATCATGATAAAGTGCAAGTTTACGACACAGGTCGTCGGATCTGTTTCCGGACAGAACTTCGATTACAAAATCCGGTGCACCATTGAATTTCTGACTGTCAAATTTCTCAGGATTACATGCAACGAAAATATCAGGAACAACAATATTGTTGTCATCGAGTCTGACATCAGTAGGTGCAAAAAACGCCCTGCATTTTCCTGAATTTTTTCTTATATAACTGCTTATTGCAAAAAACATCTCAGAGACTATAGTCTGATGTTCGATACCAGGTGAAGACATAGCTGTTATCTCACCATTCCGAAGTTCGGTTAATACATCAGAATCCTTTACTGTTTTATAATATTCTTCAGAGGTAATTTTTTTGTTTTCTTCCGCACTATTCATAAAATCACATCCCTGTTTATATTTTCAGTCTCCACTGATAGAAAATCACCACTCCGTCTCTTCTTCAATTATAACTTATACTCTGCAAAATTACAATATTTTTATCAAAAAATTTATAATCCTGTTCAGATATAAGCTGTGATTTTTGAGATTAAAATTTTTCTCTCATCTCTGGAATGTTATAACAGAAACTTTATTATAAAATCAATACATATCCTCAAGCGTAAACAAAATAACATTACTGTCCGTCACAGTGTCAAACCATTCTGTATATCCGCCAAGTGAAAAAAATATATATTTCTGCAGCTTATATTTTCCTGAAATATTCCTTGTTCGCCTTACCAGAGTTTCATATACATTTTTATCCATTTTTTCATTTTTAAATTTACATTCACCGGCAACAAAGCTTCTGTCAACTTCCGAGATTGCTATTACATCAATATCAGCTGACTGTACAGTTTTTTCTCCGTTTGAATTTTTAATAACTTCTGTCCCCCACCAGTTTCCTGTATTTGTAATGAAATTACCAAACCTGCCTTGTACACCCTGCTCAAGTGTGAAATATCTGCACATTTCTTCAAACACACTTCCCATAAATGAATGCAGCTGCGGTTTAACAATTTTTTCGTAATAAACACCTGTCTCTTATACACATCTCCGAGCCCACGAGACAGG
>CAMCOJ010000266.1 GCA_945876405.1 uncultured Ruminococcus sp. | reverse complement strand
GGAGCATCGCCGGCAGCGTCAGATGTCTATAAGAGACAGTTATAATATATATATAACGCTTTTTGAATTGATTTTATGGGGGTTGTATATTGATGATAAAAGGGGGTGGCAGGATGTATTCTATCCGGAAGAAGATTTCCATGCTTATTACAGTGGCGATGCTTTCAGTGTCTGTTTCAATTGTAACCATGGATATTTTTTATTCCAGACAGTTTGCCATGTCAAACGCACAGATTACACTGAATTCAACATGTGAGGCTAAGGCGCAGGAGCTTGATAACAGGATGAAGATTGTTCAGAAAGCGGTTGAGGATATTTACCTTCTCTCAGAAAAGGAGAGACCGCCTCTTGACAGCTTTGGTGACAGTGAAAAGCTGAACTCATATATTGATAATTTTAAGAAGATCGCAGTTGAAATATCTGGAAACACTGAGGGTACGATTGCTGTTTATTACCGCATAAATCCTGACATTTCACTGAGCGGACAGTCCGGATTTTTTTATGTTCGTTCTCCTGAAACCGGTGAATTCACGGAACATCAGATAACTGATCTGAGAAATTATTCTCCTGACGACATGGAGCACGTGGGCTGGTATTATGAACCTGTTCGTGCCGGAAAGCCTGTATGGACGGAGCATTATTTTAATCAGAACACCGGTATGGACATAATATCCTACGTTATTCCGTTTTATGAAGGTAAACGGCTTGTAGGTGTTGTCGGAATGGATATTGATTTTTTAGAGATACTTGATATCGCTGAGAGTCTTGAAAAATACAAATCAAGTGGTTCAGTTCTTCTTTGTATGAGTAGCCGCCGTTTGTATCATACATCTGATGATGGATTTATTTCAAAAGAAATCCCTTCCCGTTTATACGACGTGGTTTTAGGGGCAGACAGTTCAAGTACACTTTTTGATGGCTCAGAGTCCGGGGTAAAGTACAGAATGGCATATCAGACTCTGTGCAACCGTATGAAACTTGTTGTATATGCTCCTGTTTCCGAGATATATAAGGAAAGCAATGCTATGCTTCTGAGAAGCGGGCTAATCATCCTGATTTTTATCAGCATAATTTTACTGCTTACTGTCCGTATGTCGGATAAGATAATCAGACCTCTTAAAAGCATTACAGATGCCACAAAGAAATTTTCCGAAGGTGACTGGCAGGCAGAAATTGAGTGCGATACCAACGATGAACTTATGGCACTTACCGACAGTATCAGATCTATGGCGGACAATACGAGAAATTATATCGCAAGAATAAACGATATGGCTTTCAGGGATGGTCTTACAGGTGTAAAAAACAAGGCTTGTTATATGAGTTTTATGGATGTACTCAGGGAAAGAGCTGCTGATTCGGATATAAAATTCGGAATAGTTGTTCTTGATGTAAACGGTCTGAAAGAAATTAATGATAAAAAGGGCCATGAATACGGCGATGAGCTTCTGAAAAATGCAAGCAATCTGATATGCAGATATTTTTCTCACAGTCCGGTTTTCCGTACAGGCGGTGATGAATTTGTAGTTGTTATGGAAAGTGCGGACTTTGATAACAGAGATAAGATTATTGAGGATTTCAGAAATTATATGATGCTTCACCGTGACGATTCGGCTGATGAGTGTACACCTTCAGTTGCAAGCGGGATGGCATGTTTCCCTGAAGATTCCGAAGATATTTCAGAAGTATTCAGGCTGGCAGATGAACGAATGTATGAAAATAAGGTGATTATAAAGGGGGGAGCTGTTCCGCGTTAGAGGAACAAAGCGAAAATATGAAAAATAAACATTTTATATGCTGCATGGTTATTGTTATGGCAGCGGCTTTTCTGATTAATTTATCAGTAACACTGATGACAGTAAGGGACAACACAATCAAAGATGAACAGAGAGTATGCGGGCTTGTTTCAGAGGCAGTACTTGACTCTATTGATTCAGAGATAAGCAGACTGATAAGTGTTTCGGAAACACTGTCAACCAATTCACTTTTTATCGATATGCTGAAAGATGAAGGTAACCACTCTGAAGAAGAGATGGTTGGCATGATGAAGAAGTATTTGTCCGGAATAAAAGACAATGTGGGTGTTGATACCGCTTTTGCAGTTTCTGAGAACAGCCGCAGGTACTATACGCACGAAGGACTTAACAAGATAGTTGACCCGGATAATGACGATCATGATATCTGGTATTCCATTTTTGTAAACGGAAGAAAGGATTATGATATTTATATCGATACCGATGAAGTAAACGGCTGTACATGGACAGTGTTTGTCAATATAAGGGTTGAAGATGAAAACCGAAATCTGCTCGGTGTCTGTGGTGTCGGACTTGTGATGAATGATGTTCAGGAAACCATAAAAGAATATGAGGAAAAATACAATGTAAAGGTAAATCTTGTGGATTCGGAAGGAAATGTTCAGGTTGACACGAATTCTATAAATATAGACAATGCACGCCTTTATGATGTTCAGTATGGCAAGGAAAAAGACGGATACAGGTATTTTGATAACGGAGATTATGTTATAATGAGATACTTTGAAAAAATCAACTGGTATCTTGTTATCCGGCGCACGATTAATAATAATTCTGATACAACACTGAAAATTACTCTGTGTTTTATCTGCACTGCACTTGTAAGTATCATCGTGTTCCTGTCCGGAACGGTGTTCAGAAAGAAAACTGAGCATAAAGAATAGCAAATAAGTGAAAAAGCACACAGACCGTAAACTGTGTGCTTTATTTTTATATGGTTCTGACTTCATTACCGCTTTCTTTTCCGGTCATAAAGCAGAGTGCATTGTCGAGCGTTGTTCTGCTTATTGCCTCAAGTGCCTCTCTTGCAAAAAATCCCTGATGTGAAGTAACGCACACATTAGGAAAACTCAGCAGGCGTGCAACTGTGGAATGCTGTAGTATTGAGTCGGAAAGATTTTCATAGACACTGCCGGTTTCCTCTTCGTACACGTCCAGTCCGACAGCAAAGAAACGACCGTCTCTGATGCCGTTTATCAGATCTTCCGTTTTTATCAGACTTCCTCGTGATGTATTTATAAGTGTAACATTGCTTTTCATCATTGCTATGGTTTTGCTGTTTATAAGATGAAAGGTTTCTTCCGTAAGCGGGCAGTGAAGTGAGATAAGATCGGACTGACCCAGTACCTCTTCAAGACTCATATATTTCACAAAGTTAAGTTCGGAATTATTATATTTATCGTATGCTATAACGTTCATTCCGAAACCGTGGCATATCTTTGCCATGGCACTTCCTATTTTTCCGGTACCTATTATACCTGCTGTTTTCCCATTAAGAGTTATTCCCATAAGTCCGTTCAGACTGAAGTCATTTTCTCTGACCCTGACATATGCCTTGTGTGTATGTCTTATTGCAGTAAGCGCAAGGGCCATTGCATGTTCAGCTACCGCTTCAGGTGAATATCCCGGTACTCTCATAACCGTTATCCCGTATCTTTCAGCTGCTTCAAGGTCAACATTGTTATAGCCTGCACATCTCATAAGAATAAGCTTTACACCGCATTTGTGCAGTGTTTCGATTACAGAAGTTCCGAGATTCATATTTACAAATGCACAAACCGCATCATATCCGCCTGCAAGAACAGCAGTTTCCGGTCCGAGAAGGACGTCGATATATTCTATTTTTATCTCATGGTAACGTCCGTTCTGCCAGGTCTCCTCAAAAAATTTTTTGTCGTAGCTTTTGGTTCCGAAAAAAAGAATTTTCATTATATTTCCTCCAGTCTGAAATTTATCGTTAATATTATTCTGTACTGATAGTTTCGCAATATACACAGATAATTCTGTCTGACATAAGCAGAAAAATCCGAACGCACGGTGTACAGCAATTTTTTCTCTTTGATTCATAAAAAAATGCCGGTAATTTCACTTGAAATTCCTACTGTCTCTTATACACATCTCCGAGCCCACGAGACAGGCAGAAATCTC
>CAMCOJ010000265.1 GCA_945876405.1 uncultured Ruminococcus sp. | reverse complement strand
GTTTATATTATAACACAAATATTAAAATAGTTCAATAGTATTTTCAAAAAATTTTAGTAAAGAAAAGGAGAGTCATACATGGATATTAAATCAATTATTTCTGAATTAAACTGTTTTACAGAACTTCATCTCCATCTTGACGGTTCGGTCTCGGTAAAATCAGCCAGGGAACTTGCAGATATAGAAAACATTATTCTGCCGGAAAGCGATGAAGAACTGAAGGATATGCTTATGGTTTCCGAAGATTGTTCTGATCTTAACGAATATCTTGAAAAATTTTCACTTCCGGTTTCACTTATGCAGTCAGAGAAATCTATTGAAAAAGCCGCATATAATCTGTGCTGCGAATTAAAAAGTCTGGGAATGATGTACGCTGAAATCAGATTTGCACCTCAGAAACACTGCGAAAAAGGTATATCTCAGGAATGTGCTGTAAGAGCGGCATTAAGCGGGATTGAAAAATCCGGTTTCGATGCTCAGCTGATACTATGCTGTATGAGGGATGGTTCAGATAATTCGAAGGAAAATCTGGAAACGGTAAAACTTACGGAAAAATACCTGGGCAAAGGTGTGTGTGCATGCGACCTTGCCGGCGCAGAGGCATTATTTCCAAACAGTAAGTATCTGTATGTCTTTGAAGAAGCTGCAAAGCTGAATGTACCGTATACTGTACATTCGGGGGAGGCGCTTGGTTATGAAAGCGTTATTGAGGCAGTAGAAAACGGTGCGCACAGGATTGGGCATGGTGTAAGAGCAGCGGAAAATCATGAAGCCTCGGAACTGCTTTTGAAAAGCCAGGTACCAATTGAGGTATGCCCGACAAGTAACATCAATACCTGTGTTTTTAAGAGAATTTCAGATATTCCGTTAAGATATTTTATGAATTTGGGAGTTAATGTGACAGTAAGCTCTGATAATATGAGTGTGTCTGCTACCAATATAAAGAATGAATATCTTAAATTAGCGGCTGCTTTTGAACTGAGTCTGGATGAAATAAGGCTGCTTATTGAAAATTCAGTTAAGGCGGCGTTTACTGATGAATCTCATAAGGAGAGGTTGATGGAGATTGTTTCAGCTGAATTTGGAAGATATTCAGGGGAGTATGATAAAAAAAGGGGCTGAAGCAATAAAAATATATACCTTGATAACTATTCAAAAAAATGTTATACTGTAAATGTCAGTAAGGAATATCCTGTTCACATATACAAACTTGTAGGAAAAAAGTAGAGAACAGTATTCAGAGAGTTTATAACTTTTCTAAGGGAAAATGTAAAACAAATTACATAACTTTGCTTAATAGTACAAAGTTATGTGTGGATATAATATTCATCAAAAATGAGCAGGCATCTGTGCAGAAGACACTGTTTTTAGGGGTTATGTGCGAAATAGCAGTTAAAGGAGGGGATAATTCATGAAAAAAATATGCTTTATAGATACCGAAGTCAGCGAAACAGACAATAAAGCGTATGATTTTGGTGCAATAAATGAAAACGGCGAAAAGCTGCATACAGGTTCAATTCATGAATTTCACTCCTTCATAGAAAGTTCGGATTATCTGTGCGGTCACAACATTATAAACCACGATTCTAAGTACATAGAAGTTCCTGAGAAAATCAAATATATTGATACGTTGTATATTTCACCGGTTTTGTTTCCGAATAAGCCATATCATGCGTTGTTGAAAGACGATAAACTGCAGACTGACGAACTGAATAATCCGCTTAATGATGCACAGAAATCAATGGAGTTGTTTTACGATGAAATAAATGCATTTGCAGTACTTGACGATGAATTAAAGTTAATTTTCTATATTCTGTTAAAAAACAGTCCATATTTTTCAAGTTTCTTTGAATATCTGGACTATTCAGCGGATGATGATCTTGAAACTGCTGTCATGGTAAGATTTGCAGAACAAATATGCAAAAATGCACCTTTGATCAATATTATCGCAAGTACTCCGGTAGAACTTGCATACTGTCTTGCACAGATATCGGCAACGGAGGAATACTCACTGATACCGAGATGGGTACAGATTAATTTTCCGAATGTTGACATGATTATGCGTGTGCTCAGGAATACTTCCTGTCATGAATGCGAATACTGTAGGACAAGACTGAATCCAACCGCATATCTCAGTAAATACTTTGGCTATCCTGGATTTCGAAAATATAACGGTGAACCTTTACAGGAAAATGCGGTTAATGCAGCTGTCAGTCATAAATCGCTCCTTGCTATTTTTCCGACAGGCGGCGGAAAATCCCTGACTTTCCAGATACCAGCTCTTATGGCAGGAGAAACCGAACGAGCTTTGACGGTCGTTATTTCTCCGCTGCAGTCACTTATGAAAGACCAAGTGGATAACCTTGAAAAGCGTGGTGTTGTCGAAGCTGTAACCATAAACGGTCTGTTAAGTCCTATCGAGAGAGCTGAAGCAATTGACCGTGTTGAATCAGGAATAGCCTCCATACTATATATTTCACCGGAATCTCTGCGTTCTGCAACGATAGAGAGACTGTTCCTTTCAAGACATATAGACAGATTTGTAATAGATGAAGCTCACTGTTTCTCAGCATGGGGACAGGATTTCCGGGTTGACTATCTGTATATCGGTGATTTTATCCGTGAATTGCAGGAGAAAAAGGGCAACGGATGCAGAATACCCGTATCCTGTTTCACGGCAACAGCAAAGCAAAAGGTTATCAGTGATATCAAGGAATACTTTAAAAACAAGCTGAATATTGAGCTTGAACTCTATGCTACAAACGCATCAAGAACAAATCTGCGTTATGAAGTGTTGTATAAAGAGACAGATGAAGAAAAATATGAATCTCTGCGTTCTCTCATTGAGCAGAAAAACTGTCCTACTATAGTTTATGTTTCAAGAACCAGGCGAACACGTCAGCTTGCAGAGAAGCTGACAAATGACGGTTTCAAGGCAAGGGCGTTCAATGGTAAAATGGACAGCAGTGAAAAGCAGGAGAATCAGGAAGCGTTTATTAATGATGAAGTACAGATTATTGTTGCGACTTCTGCTTTCGGAATGGGTGTTGATAAATCCAATGTCAAACTCGTTATACACTATGATATATCCGATTCTCTTGAAAACTATGTACAGGAGGCAGGACGTGCCGGCAGAGATCAGTCGCTTCAGGCTGAATGTTATGTTCTGTTCAACGATTGTGATCTTGACAAGCATTTTATTCTGCTTAATCAGACAAAACTAAGTATCAGTGAGATACAGCAGGTCTGGAAGGCAGTAAAAGACCTTACACGTACACGTCCTGAGGTATGTTGTTCACCGCTTGAAGTTGCACGTCAGGCAGGTTGGGATGAAAGTGTAGCTGATATTGAAACAAGAGTAAAAACAGCTATTCAGGCGCTTGAAAATGCAGGATACATCAAACGTGGAAAGAATGTTCCAAGAATATTCGCAACAAGTATAATTGTAAAAAGTATGATAGAAGCCTCTGAAATAATCAATAAATCTTTCAGATTTGAGAGTGATGAGGAACGAACAACCGCAAAGCGTATCATTTCATCACTTATTTCAAGCAAGAGTATCGAAAAAGCCGGAAACGCTGATGCTGAGTCCAGAGTTGACTATCTCGCTGACAGGCTCGGTGTAGAAAAACAGAGTATCATCCATTCAATACAGAAAATGCGTGAAGATGGTCTGCTTGCTGACACCAAAGACCTTACAGCATATATACAGAAAACAGATACGGTAAATAAGTCCATGCTTGTTCTGCATCGCTTTCAGGCTCTTGAAACTTTTCTTCTTGGATATATTGATGCCGATCAGCTTTCTATGAATTACAAAGAACTTAATGAAGCGGCGTTTGCTGGTGGTGTAAAGACAAGCTCTGTTAATTCAATAAAGACTTTGTTTTATTACTGGACTATACGCAGTTATATTGCTGTCTCTTATACACATCTGACGCTGCCGACGATACTCCTTGTG
>CAMCOJ010000264.1 GCA_945876405.1 uncultured Ruminococcus sp. | reverse complement strand
TCGTGGGCTCGGAGATGTGTATAAGAGACAGTTCCTATAGTAACTGAAGAGATGTCAGAGAACTATAAGATGCAAAAATCTCAGAAAAATCAGGAAGAGTCAGAGATAAATGCATTTTTTCAGAACAGGGACAGAGTTTCAGCACCTGTTCCTGCAGAGAAGGTTTCTGTTCCTGAAGAATCCGAAAGACATATAATTGATCTGGATAAAGGTGAAGAAAACAAGCCGGTTCACGGTATGAAGCATTACAATTTTCCTCCGATTGATTTTCTTAAGGAAGGAAACGCTGCTTCCAAACGGGCTGACTCTGAAGTAGAGATGCAGGAAACTGCTCTGAAACTTGTTCAGACACTTGAAAACTTCGGAGTAAAAACATCACTTGTTGATGTACACAGAGGTCCGACTGTCACAAGATATGAGCTTCAGCCTTCACCGGGTGTAAAGATATCAAGAATTACCGGACTTGCTGACGATATTGCACTTAACCTTGCAGCAGCAGGTGTTCGTATAGAAGCTCCTATTCCGGGAAAGGCTGCAGTTGGTATAGAAGTTCCTAATGTAAAAAAAGATATGGTTACTCTAAGGGAACTTCTTGAAAGTGATGATTTTAAAAATTCACAGAGCAGACTTTCTTTTGCTGTCGGACGTGATATTGCAGGCAAGGAAATCATTGGTGATATTGCAAAGATGCCTCATGTAATCATCGCGGGTTCCACAGGTTCCGGTAAATCAGTATGCACAAACTCAATCATTATGAGTATTCTCTACAAGTCAACACCTGAGCAGGTAAGGCTGCTTCTCATTGACCCTAAGATTGTTGAATTCAAGGTTTACGACGGTATACCTCATCTTCTCATTCCTGTAGTAACAGACCCGAGAAAGGCTGCCGGTGCACTTAACTGGGCAGTTCAGGAGATGCTTAGAAGATACAAGCTTTTTGCTGACAACAATGTCCGTGATCTTAAGGGATACAACGAGATGGCGACAGAGAGCGGCGGAACAGTTGAACCTATTCCTCAGATAGTGATAGCTATCGACGAGCTTGCCGACCTTATGATGGCTGCCTCAAATGAAGTAGAAGATGCGATATGCCGACTTGCTCAGATGGCCCGTGCAGCCGGTATGCATCTTATCATTGCAACACAGAGACCTACTGTTGACATTATCACCGGTCTTATCAAGGCGAATATTCCAAGCCGAATAGCTCTTTCTGTTATGTCTCAGACTGACTCAAGAACAATTCTTGATACAGGCGGTGCTGAAAAACTTCTTGGACAGGGTGATATGCTTTACTTCCCGTCAGGTATTCCAAAACCAATACGTGTTCAGGGATGCTTCTGTTCAACAAAGGAAATTGAGCAGGTAGTAAACTTTATCAAGAACAACGCAACTGTAGAGTACAGTGACGAGATTATGGAAGAAATTGAAAAGAATATTCCTGTTCCTAAGGGAGAAAAGAGTGCCGGAGGCAGAACAGAGGGTATTTCTGACGGCGATGACGAACTGATAGAAAAAGCAATAGATATTATAAATGAACTTGGTCAGGCTTCAACCTCCTCACTTCAGAGAAAACTTAAGCTTGGATATGCTCGTGCTGCACGTATTATGGACGAACTTGAGGACCTTGGTGTCATTGGACCTTCAGAGGGATCAAAACCGAGAAGAATTCTCATGACAAAGGCTCAGTGGATGGAGAGAAAAATGAGAAGAATTGACGAAGAGACAGATAATAATGAATGAGTCAGGAGGTATTTTATTGAACGAATTTTTACCTGTCTGCAGAGAAGATATGGAGAAACGGGGAATAGATCAGCTTGATTTTATTCTTGTAACGGGAGACTCGTATGTTGATCATCCGAGTTTTGGTATATCAATCATTTCAAGAGTTCTCGAAGACAAGGGATACAGTGTGGGAATTATTGCACAGCCTGACTGGAGAACTGATCATGACTTTAAAAAGCTTGGTACTCCGCGGTATGGTTTTCTGGTTACCTCCGGTAACATAGATTCAATGGTTGCTCATTATACTGCTGCAAAAAGAAAGCGATCAGATGACGCATATACCGCAGGCGGTAAAGCAGGAAAGCGCCCTGACAGAGCGGTAATAGTCTACAGCAAATGTCTGAGAAGGATATTCGGTGATATTCCGATTGCAATAGGCGGTCTGGAAGCTTCTCTGAGAAGGTTTGCTCACTATGACTACTGGGATGATGCTGTCAGACCTTCGATCCTTGTGGACAGCGGTGCAGATATACTTATGTACGGAATGTCTGAACATCAGGTAGTTGAGATTGCCGATGCTCTCAGAAACGGAAAAAAAGTGAGCGAGATAACTGATGTCAGGGGAACGTGCTATCTTACAGATCCGGTAAATACACCTATCGGAGCTGCAGAATGTCCTGATTTCAAACAGGTATGCGAAAATAAGAAGGCATATGCAAAAGCCTGCAGAATACAGTATGACCAGCAGGACGAGGTTTACGGAAAAACGGTGATCCAGCGCCACGGAAATAAAATGCTTGTTCAGACTCCTCCTGCATACTGTCTTACAACAGAGGAAATGGATCATGTTTACAGTCTTCCGTATGCCAGAACATATCATCCTGTGTATGAAAAGGACGGAGGAGTTCCCGGAATAAAGGAAGTTGAGTTTTCAATCACTCATAACAGAGGCTGTTTCGGAAACTGTAACTTTTGTTCAATCGCACTTCATCAGGGAAGAAAAATATCAAAGCGAAGTGAGGAATCTGTACTTAAGGAAGCAGAACTTCTTACCACTCTTCCGAATTTCAAGGGATATATCCATGATGTAGGCGGCCCTACAGCAAACTTCAGAAATCCAAGCTGCAGCAAACAGCTGAAACATGGTCTCTGTATGGGAAAGAAATGTCTTGCTCCTGAACCGTGCAAGGCTCTTGAGGTTGATCACACTGAATATCTTGGAATCCTCCGGAAACTCAGAAAAATTAAAGGAGTAAAGAAGGTATTTATACGTTCCGGAATAAGATATGACTATCTTATAAAAGATGAAAATGATGAATTTATGAAGGAACTTATAAAGCACCATGTCAGCGGTCAGCTCAAGGTTGCTCCGGAACACTGTTCAGCAGTGGTTCTTGACAGGATGGGGAAGCCTCATATCGAAGCATACAGAACATTTCAGAAAAAGTTTTATGATATAACCAAGGGCATGAACAAGGAACAGTATCTTATCCCGTATCTTATGTCTTCGCATCCGGGAAGCACTCTTAAGGAAGCTATTGAACTGTCGGTATTCCTCAAGGAGCACAGAATTCATCCCGAGCAGGTTCAGGATTTTTATCCTACACCTGGAACTATCTCAACGTGCATGTTTTATACCGGACTTGATCCGTATACTATGGAACCGGTTTACGTTCCTAAAACACCGGAGGAGAAGGCTATGCAGAGAGCACTTCTTCAGTATTTCAAGCCTGAAAACAGGGAGATAGTTCTCAAGGCACTTAAGAAAACAGGAAGAAGAGATCTTATTGGCACATCACCGAAGTGTCTTGTTGCAGATGATCTTCCGAATAAACGCGGTTCTTCTTCTCAGATCAGAGGCGGCAGAAACGGGTCCGGAGGAAGAAAGAATACCGGACAGAATTCACAGCATAAAAAACACAGCGGCAAATGTATAAGAAAGAAAAAATAAAAAGATTATTACGAAAGATTTCTGCTGTTTCTGTTCTTTTTATTCTTCTCCTTATGGCTGTTCTCGATACCTTTGGAATTTTAACCTATGAGCGAATTGCAGTATTTCTTAAACTAAGAGATTCTGCTTTCAGTTCAGCAGAAGTCAGTGTGCATTTTATTGATGTTGGTCAGGGAGATTCCACTCTGATAATATCAGGTGAAAATACAGTTCTCATTGATGCAGGAGAGAAAGAATATGGTGATAAAGTAGCTTCTTATCTTAAATCACAGGGAATAGAACAAATAGATTATATTATAGCAACCCATCCTCA
>CAMCOJ010000263.1 GCA_945876405.1 uncultured Ruminococcus sp. | reverse complement strand
ACAAGGAGTATCGTCGGCAGCGTCAGATGTGTATAAGAGACAGATATCAAAGTGATATAATAATAACGAAGACAATCATATTTACACAAACAGGTGGAACTCCTGTGCAGTCACGCTACCGTTATAGTCGGATGAGTAATTTCGCGGATCATCTACGAGCGATGGAGGATTTGCACAGTACAGAAACCAGGTGTTTTTCTGTATTTACTATAAATATCGCTCCATATATCCATTCCGGGTATATGGAGTTTTTTATTTTGAAATGAGGTTTATTTGATGAAAGTTCTGATTACAGGAGGTTCCGGAAGCGGAAAATCTCTTCTGGCTGAGGAAATCAGTGTCAGACTGAAAAAAGATATTCTTTACTATTTTGCGACAATGAAGATATGGGATGATGAATGCAGAAGCAGAGTTGCAAAGCATCGCAGACAGCGTGAAGGAAAGGGCTTTACAACAGTTGAAGTCCCGGAAAATCTCGCCGGATGTACTGAAAAAGCCGAGTCCTCTCAGACGGTTCTGCTCGAATGCATGAGCAACCTTGTGGCAAATGAACAGTTCGGAGGTGCAGGAAGCCGGACGGTAACTGAGATAATGAAGGGCATCGAACTCCTTTTTGCCAAAATGGATTCAGTAGTGATAGTAACCAATGAGGTTTTTGAAGACGGGATGAATTATAATGATGATATGAAAAGATATATAGAAAATCTTGGGGAAATAAACTGCCTGATTGCTGAAAAGTCTGATATCGTGATAGAAGTTTCAGCAGGAAATGCTTTAATATACAAGGGAAGTGAAATATATAATGAGATCTCTGGCTGATTCTTTTCTGATAGCCTTATCCATGTACAGTATCCTTCCGGTAAAAAATCTTAACTGGACGGAAAAGAATATGAGATATGCAATGGCGTTTTTTCCGCTGGTGGGACTTGCCGAAGGTGCTGCTCTGTATCTTGTTTACAAATTATGTTCCGCACTTGGTACCGGTTCTCTTTTGTATTCTGCACTTAGTATTTTCTCACTGATTTTTGTTACAGGCGGGATACATCTGGACGGTTTCTGTGATACAGCCGATGCACTTTTTTCAAGACGCCCGACTGAACAGAAACTTAAGATATTAAAAGATCCGAACTGCGGACCCTTTGCAGTTTTCAGCGTTATTCTTGTAATTATGATTTCAGCTGCTTCTTTTGCAGAAATATACACCAGAGAGGCTCAGAGCTATATCCTGCTTTTCACCTTTGGTATGTTCATTACCCGTACACTCAGCGGCTTTTCGGTAGTAACCTTAAAAAGCACGCAGACAAGCTCTCTTGCAAAGATATTCGGGGAAAATGCCGGAAGGTCTGTAAGATATATTCTTATTGCGGAGATGATGCTGGCGTCAGTTTTCATGACTTTAAAATTCGGCATGATGGGAGCAGCTGAGCTTGTTCTTACTGCACTTGTTTTTCTGTATTATTATTTTATGCAGAAGAAGCAGTTCGGAGGCATTACCGGCGATCTTGCAGGATTTTTCCTTGTACTGAATGAAACAGTGTGGTTCCTGTCAGCAGCATTATTCGGAGGTGTTCTGATTTGATATTTATTTTCGGAGGCTATGCACAGGGAAAACTAAATTTTGCTTTAAAGAAATACGGACTGGATTACGGTGATGTTTTTGACGCACAAGAGAAAGATTTTTCCGGGTACGGAGGAGAGAGGATAATAAATCATTTTGAGTATATGATAAAAAAATGGCTTGAACATGATGAGGACACGATTAAGAAAACTGATGAAATCCTTGATGTGCTGAATTCGTGTGTGATTATTTCTCAGGAAGTCGGCTGCGGTCTTGTGCCGGTTGATGAGGAAGAACGCAGGTTCCGTGAAACAGTCGGAAGAGCAAACTGCCTGATCTCGGAAAAGGCGGATACAGTGTACAGAGTGTGCTGTGGTCTTGGACTAAAACTGAAAGACGGTGATTCCTGATGTGGTTTCTTTTTTCGGCAGTATCGGGAATCATTCTTGATATAATATTCGGTGATCCAGACTGGATTCCTCATCCCGTCGTTCTTATCGGTAAACTTATATCAGCAATGGAGAAGTTTCTTCGCAGAGTTTTTCCTGAAACCCCTGAGGGAATGAAAAAAGCAGGACTGATAACTGCGGCCTTTGTACCTGCAGTGAGCTTTATCGTTCCTGCAGTACTCCTGTATGCTGCGTACAGGATAAATTTCTGGCTGTGGTTTGCACTGAACACATTCTGGTCATTCCAGATACCTGCTTCACGATGCCTTGCAAAAGAAAGCCGGAAAGTTTATGACAGGCTTGAGAAAAATGACCTGCAGGGAGCAAGAAAGCAGCTTTCCTTCCTTGTGGGACGTGAGACTTCGGAACTTTCGGAGACAGAAGTAATAAATGCAGCAGTGGAAACCGTTGCTGAAAACACTTCCGACGGAGTAACTGCCCCGGTATTTTTTATGTTTATCGGCGGTGCCCCTCTTGGCTTTTTCTATAAGGCAGTAAATACGCTTGATTCAATGATAGGATACAGAAATGAAAAGTACGAATATTTTGGCAAATATTCGGCGAAACTTGATGATATCATGAATTTTATTCCTTCAAGAATATGCGGACTGTTAATGGTTGTTTCATCGTTTATTTGCGGTGAAAATTACAGGGAAGCCTGGCGCATTTTCAGACGTGACAGGAAAAATCACCTTTCTCCGAATTCTGCACAGACTGAATCGGCAGCTGCCGGCGCCCTTGGTATTCAGCTGGGAGGACCTCATGTTTATTTCGGAAAGATAGTGGACAAGCCTTTCATAGGTGATAAAGTGAGAGATTCACAGCCGGATGATATACTCAGGATGAACAGAATAATGTTTGTTACTTCATTTCTCAGTTTCATCATACCGTTTTCAATATGGTTGGCAATACTCAGCATAATGTAAAGGAGAGAAAAAATATGCACAGTCATGGCGGTGACATATATTCCTATGCCGAAAGAACAGGCAGTTCGGTTATATATGATTTTTCAGCAAATATAAATCCTTTCGGAATATCAGACGAAGTCCGCAAAGCAATTGCAGGTTCTGTGGATAAGATTTCAAATTATCCGGACCCTCAGAACCGTGAACTCAAAGCAGCAATAAGCAAATATCACGGGATAAGTGAGAGCTATATCGTGTGCGGTAACGGAGGTGCTGATATTATTTACAGGACGGTAATGGCTGTGCGTCCTGAAAAATCCCTTGTTATAGCCCCTACATTCACAGAATATTATGAAGCTCTGAGTCAGAACTGCAAAAATCTTGTGACATACAGTCTCCCGCATCCTTTTGTAATCGATGAAGGATTTATAGATGAAATCAGCATAAACAGCTATGACCTGATAGTGCTCTGCAATCCTAACAATCCCACAGGTACTCTTACAGAGAAGGACATGATATGCAGGATAGCTGAAACAGCAAAAAAGAAAAATACAAAGGTAATTCTTGATGAGTGTTTTTTTGATATGACAGAACTGAACAGCGAAAAGAATTCCATGATATCTCTCTGCGAACAGTACCCGAATCTGATAATAATCAAATCCATGACAAAGATGTATGCTCTTCCGGGAATAAGGCTTGGATACGGAATATGCTCTGATAAGGAAATGACTGAAAAGATACGTAAATGCGGTCAGCCCTGGCCGGTAAATATTCCGGCGTCCGAAGCAGGAATAGCTGCTCTGAAGGATGTGGGTTACAGAAAAGAGATTATAGAGTACATTGAGAAAGAAAGAATGTTCATGTACAGTGAACTCTGTAAACTCGGTTTTGAGGTATGGAAGCCTTCTGCAAACTTTGTTTTCTTCAGAGCTCCGGGAATAGGAAATCTTGATACCAGACTTGCAAAGTACGGTATTATGATTCGTCACTGCGACAACTATCCGGGACTTAATGAGGAATACTACCGGATATGCGTCTGTCTCTTATACACATCTCCGAGCCCACGAGACAGGCAGAAAT
>CAMCOJ010000262.1 GCA_945876405.1 uncultured Ruminococcus sp. | reverse complement strand
TTTCTGCCTGTCTCGTGGGCTCGGAGATGTGTATAAGAGACAGCGTAAATATTCCATAAAAATACTGAGTGTCCTTAAAGAAAACCTGAAGAGTTGACAGTATATATCCTGCTCCAAGATTTACAAAAAACAGACAGACTATTGGATACAACAAAGACAAGAAACTCCAATGAAAAGTGAGTCCATCATATAGCATTATTCCAAAAAGAAGAATCAACGTCAGAAAGAAATTATACAAACATGCAATATTTTTTGAAAAAAGAAAAACATCTTTTTTTACTTTAACATTTGCAATAATTCCTGCATTTGCACCAAGTGCATGCATTCCCTGCTGAGTTGCATCTGTAAAATAATGATATACAACATTACCTGTAATGAGATATGTAATATAATGTTCTCCCCTTTTAAATAAATACCTGAAAACCAGTGCCTGTGCCAGAAATGATATAAGCGGTGAAGCCATACTCCATATCATTCCGAAAAACGTCTTTTTGTATCTTGCCTTAAAATCTCTCTGAATCAGCTGCTTCATCAGAAACTTCCACTGTTTTCTGCTGTCAGAGTTTTTTATCTTATTATCAGTAACTTCACTGATATTATTTTCAGCCAAATATATTATCTCCTGTCAATCAAATAGTTTTAATTTTTTCTCTCCTGCCGTTTGTCGTCTCATCAAACGTACATTCCGAAAAAACCTTGTCTATATACTTCCTGCTGTGCTTCATAGCATCCATAAACGGCGCATATGCATCACTGCCTGAAATATTTCTCATAAATTCATAGTTTCTGAAAACAGATACATACTCATCAGCAAACTCAGTTTCACCTTTCTGGATTTCTCTGATATACATCTCATTCTCAACTTCATCATCAAAAACAAGCTCACACTCGCCGTCCCTGAGCCTGAACTCCTTAAATCCCGGCTCAGGAGCACTGAACAGCAGCTCAAAATAAATGTTATGTCCTGCTGAAGGATTATGAAATTTATACTTATCTCTGTTAAATCCGGAGGAAAAGCAGTAAACCTTCATCTTGCCGTTAAGAAGAAATGTCTCACTGTAATCAGAGTCATACTGATTATAACTGTTGCTGCCGGCAAGAACACCAGTTAATTCACAGTTCATTTTCCATTTTTCATTAACTATCTTGTCAAGTATTATATTGCCGCTCCCGGCCCAGCCGCAGTCAACAGTAAGAACACTGCTGCAGTTTTCAAGTATTCTATCAAAATACATCCTCGCCGCCTTGTCCATGTCACTGTAGGAATCAATGATTCTGTCCCAGTTTTCAGTAATAAACTTTTCCACCGGACCGGCTGTTTTCATATCAAGCGTATCCTGCAGACTGAAAGGAAAATCCCACTCGGAAATTCCTATGGAGTGCATGATATCATAAATTGTATTGTTATGGTTTATTTTCTGAGTGATAAAACGCTTAATAAAATTATCCCTGAACAAATCAGCTCCAAGCTTGGCAGCTGCATTTCTTGACCAGTGAACATATTCCGTTTTATCCTCCGGATAAAGCCTGTCATAAATCTTTTTGACAATATATCCGTCACGTGAAAAGAAAAGAATCTTATCTGATTTCTTTTCCATATGTATTTTTCGAATATATTCACAGAAACCAAGAATCAGTATTCCGCCATATTTGTACCCATATTCATACGCAGGGCTGAAATCAATATTTCCGCTATACAGTTTTCTGTTTATTATTCCGCTGTATGCAGAGCCGATAATCTGAGACATTTCCTTTGGTCTGTAAATGTTTCCTGTGGCATTGACGTTTTTATACTCATATGGAGTGAGGCCATGCTCCTTAGCATTTCTGACATCTGAACCATAGTTATCACCTATATGAGATATGTCTGATGTTCCAAGCTTATCCTTTATTATTTCATATAACATACCGTCATGCTTGCCGCATCCGTATTCATTGGAAATATAAATCTCATCATATCCGTCAAAACCGTTTTTCTTTATGATTTTTTCTATAAACTCTGAAGGAAGATACATATCTGAAGTCAGAATAACCTTTTTACCTGAAAGCTTTACAAACTCCCAGACATCTTTCATCGCAGGATTTGCAGTACAAAGATCATACTCTATCTCCATTTCAGTTTTCTGACCAAGTTCAGAATCAATACCTGTTCTCTCAGATATAAAATCATATATATCCTTAAGACTTACAGTTTCTCCGCCTTTGTTTCTTCTTGCAGTTTTTTCAGCCTCAATTCTGATAGTCCTGAAGTCAGGATAATTCAGCTTTTCACCTACAAAGTAAAACAAATCAGAAGGAACAGCAAAAGGTCTGAAGATAAGTGTGTCGAAAATATCAAATGAAACTACTTCCGCCTGGCAAAGCCTGTTTGCCACTTCCAGACCATCAAGCTTTAACACAGATTCCTTATGCTCTATGCCTTTGACCTGAACTGATTCCCTTGATTCTTTATTTAATAAAACACTTTCAGCATTAAGCTTCAGCAGATACATCCATGACAAAACAGGAAATCTCTGATGTCTTGCCCTGTTGGTGTTAACATATCGCTCATAGTTAAACTTTATATAGCTGTTCCTGTTTACTATGATTTTATAAAGTTTCAAAGAAAATGACTGTTTATGCATAAGGCTGTTTTTTTTACGTTCCTTAAGTACATTCAGTATCTTATTAGGAATCAGAAGTAAAAGCAGCGGTTTATGAGTATACACAAATCTTTTTCCGCATGGAATATCAAGAAGTCTGAATCCTTCCTTTCTCACTTCATATTCATCAAATCTCATCTTCAAAGGCACCTTGTTTTTGCGTTCCTCTGAGTAAAATGTATAGAGAAGCTGATTTATATTTGCACCCAGAAAATTATTTGCGTATGCTCTCATGAAGAACTCGTAGTCTTCATATTTATTACATCTTCCTATAAGCTTATATCCGCCGCATTTTTCAAAAATCTCACGTCTGAACATAGTTGTACCATGTATAAACGGAGAATTAAACAGAAAATCCCGCCTTGACGGACACTGCGGCATGTGTCTTTCACCAAAAAGACCGTTGCTGTCATACAGAAAACAGTCGGAGCCAACAAATGAAACATTTCTGTGATTGTCAAGATACTCCACCTGTATCTTAAATCTGTTTTCCATCGAAATATCATCAACATCCTGACGGGCAATATACCTTCCACCTGCTTTCTCCAGGCACTTGTTAAGAGCTACTGCAAGTCCGCAGTTCTTTTCACTCTTTATAACGATAATTCTTGAATCTTTCTCTGATATCTCACTCAGCCACAGCGGAGTATCATTGGTTGAACCGTCATCACAGATAATAAATTCAAAGTCAGTATATGTCTGATTAAGTACAGAATCCACCGCCTGTTTAAGCATTTGTTTTTCAGGGCAGTTATAAACACCCATGATTACAGATATATCAGACATATTACCCCTCCCGTCATTTTTTTATTTTCCTGTTGTTATAAGATCAGTTCTGCATTAATGCCTTCTGCTTTCATTCCTCTTTCTTCAAGCTGTTTTACAGCCTCACCGGAAATAATCTTTCTGTTTATTTTAAACAGCGTGTTGAACGAAACAGCTATTCCCTTTTCTCCCATCAGAGAAAATACTTTAGCCACAGGTGACGGAACATGTAATGCCTGCGCAACCTCATATATGTCAATCTCATCAACAATCACTGTTGCTTTAAACGATGAACTGTCATCTGTTCTCTGTGCATTAACATCTGAAACAATAAGTTTCGCGTTATTAAAATTTGACCAGTTTTCTGCACGCTGTATATAATGCTCGTTGTTATTATTAAAATTTTCAAAAAACAAATCCGGGTTACTGTTATAATCTTCTTCCGGAAGGCTTAACCATGAATACATCGTATTCAAATCCGGGTTAATCACATCAATTACTATCTTCATTTATAAACTTCCTCTTATATTATTACTATTTGAATCCTGAGATAATAAATCTCGTTAATGTATAACCGAATTTATATAATCC
>CAMCOJ010000261.1 GCA_945876405.1 uncultured Ruminococcus sp. | reverse complement strand
GTCGCTCATTGTAAGCGCTTCCTCCTGATCGTGTGTGACATAGATAAAAGTAATTCCCACTTCCCGCTGGATTTTTTTCAACTCCACCTGCATCTGTTTTCGGATTTTGGCATCCAACGCACCTAAAGGCTCATCCAAAAGCAGCACTTTCGGCTCGTTTACCAGGGCACGGGCGATGGCAACTCTCTGCTGCTGACCGCCGGAAAGATTGTTCGGGAGATTCTGAAGTTTGCTTTTAAGTCCGAGAGTTTCGATAACACCGTCTATGTATTTTGTATCGGGAGTGCCGCCGTCAAGCTGTACTGGCAGCACTATATTTTCATATACGTTCAGAACGGGAACAAGGTTGTAATTCTGAAACACAAATCCTATTTTTCTTCTTCGGAAGATGGTAAGTTCTTCATCGCTTAAAGAAAAAATGTCTTTTCCGTCAATTTCAACCCTGCCCGATGCCGGTCTGTCAAGTCCTCCCAGCATATGCAGCAAAGTTGATTTTCCGCTGCCCGATGTTCCCACTATCGCAACGAATTCGCCTTTCTCAACAGATAAATCCACTCCGTCCAGAGCCCGTACCTCGTTTTCACCGCTGCCGTATATTTTTCGTAAATCAGCCGCTGATAATACAGTCATAAGCTATACCTCCAAAAAAATTCAGTATTGTATCTCTACAATACTGATAATACCATAAAAGTCTTTCTGAAATCTTTCTCTGAAAAATAAATTCTAACAGTTCTGAAAGATTTATCTCTGCAGATAAACAGAAAAAACTGAACCCTTATCAGGTTCCGAAGAAACTTTTATGTATCCTCCGCAGCCTGAGATTATTTCCCTTGAAAGATAGAGCCCTATACCGAGACCGTCATTTTTCGATACTGACGGTGAGCGATAGAAACGCGTGAAAACAAGGCTCTGTTCTTCCTCTGCGATGCCTTTTCCGCTGTCTGAAATAATTACGGCACAGAACATCTCATATTCTCTGACGGATATTGACACAAAGCCGCTGTCGGTATATTTTATGGCGTTGTCCACAATATTTCCTATTGCTTCGGAGCACCATTTTTCATCAAACAAAGCCTTTGCAGAAATCTTATCCAGTGTAAGATTAAGACCTTTTTGCTCTGCTTTCGGGAGATACTGGCGGTATATATTTTCAAGCATCGGTGCTGTATCATTCCGTACAGGAGAAAGTGTAAACACACCGGTTTCCAGACGAGAGAGCTTTACCAGAGCTGATATAAGAAACGAAAGCTTCTCTGCCTGTCTGCTGATATTTTCTGCACAGAAGAGTGCCTGTTCATTCAGCTCAAGCTCCTCCAGCATTTCCGAATAAAGGATAATATTTGATAACGGAGTCTTTGTCTGATGCGATATATCGGAGATAAGCTCCTTGATTTTTTCCTTTTCAGCTGCTAAATTACGTGCCGAAAGTTCAGATAAAGAAAGGTACTTTGCGAATTTTGCCTCTACTGAAGAGAGCATACTCTCATCAATGTTTTCCTCTGTAAAACTACCGTCTATGGCTTTATCTGTCATTTTATCAAGAGAACGCATTATTTTCACAGTGCGGTGCCGGTCGAATATAATGACAAGTGTTGCAGAGATTACACAGACTGCGGTTATGATATACAGTATCTCAGTCATTTTCTTCTACCCAGGTATAACCTACACCGTATACCGTTTTAATATTTTTCTGTGCTCCCAGTTTGCTGCGAAGACGGTTTACCGCAACAGACAGGGCATTTTCGTCCACGTATTCCGCACCGTCTGTCCATATACGGTCAACAAGCTTTTCACGGGGGAGTGTAATCCCAGCATTGTCGGTAAGGATATGCAAAAGTTTCTGCTCGGTTTTGCTAAGTTCCACCGGAGTTTCGTTTATATAAAATTCCATACGCTCAAAGTCAAATACAAAACAGCCACAGGAATATTTGTTATGATTTGTTTCTCCGCGACGAAGCAGGGTATTCACTCTGGCACGAAGAATCGCAAGGCTAAAAGGTTTTGTGATGTAATCGTCCGCACCCTGCTCCAGTCCCGATACAATATCTGATTCAAGATCGTTTGCAGTGAGCATAATGACAGGGAGACTGTATTTTGATTTTATCTCATGAAGAAAGTCAAAACCGTTTCCGTCGGGCAGATTTACATCAAGTATAACAAGGGAAAAACTGTGAGAGGAGAGCAAATTCCTGGCGGTCCGAATATTTTCGGCAGCGGAAGTTTCAATATTGCCATTACTCAAAGCACGGCATAAACCTGACAAAAGGCTCAGGTCATCTTCTATAATAAGTATCTTTTTCATTTTGTTTCCACCTTTCGATATTATATTATATAATACCGATGCTATTGTGTCAATATTGGAAAAATATATCCTGTTTACTCGGTATGAAATTTTTCCGTAAATGATAATACCCTGAATCAAGAAAGTATTCATACAAAAGCAGTTTTTTTAATGTTGATAAAGCCGTTGAATTATGCTATACTTTAAAGTAATTGCGACAGAAAAATTTTGAATCAGAAAATTATGGATATATATCTGATCTGACGGAGAGGAGTTATCTTATGTTTATTAGTCTGGCACTTATTTTTCTTGCAGGGCTTGCTGCAGGCTGGCTGTGCAGAAAAGCACGTCTGCCTGCACTTCTTGGCATGCTTTTTACCGGTGTTTTACTTGGTCCGTATGTACTGAATCTAATTGATTCGTCTATACTTGATATATCGGCACAGATAAGGAAAACAGCACTTATTATTATATTAATGCGAGCTGGTCTTTCGCTTGATATAACTGACCTGAAAAAAGTCGGAAGACCGGCTGTGCTTATGTGTTTTGTTCCGGCGTGTTTTGAGATAGCCGGGATGATACTTGCTGCACCTAAACTTCTTGGACTGACTCTTACAGAAGCCGCAGTTACCGGAGCCGTTGTAGCTGCAGTATCTCCGGCTGTGATTGTTCCGAAAATGCTTGGTCTGATGGAAGAAGACTACGGAAAGAAAAACAGTATTCCTCAGCTTGTACTTGCAGGTGCCTCGGTTGATGACGTGTTTGTTATTGTTATGTTTTCAGCATTTACAGGATTGGCTCAGAACGGAGATATTTCTGCTGTAAGCTTTTTGAAAATACCTGTTTCCATTGTTCTGGGTATTCTGTGCGGTGTAGTTATCGGATGGATCCTCGGACAGTATATGAAAAAAATCCATGTTCGCGATACTGTAAAAATGATTGTTTTTATGTCTATGGCGTTTCTGCTCGTAACAGCAGAAGACAGTTTCGGAAAAATTCTTCCGTTTTCATCACTTATAGCAGTTATGTGCACAGGACTTTCATATCAGAAGGTAAGACCGGAATCTGCAGCACGGATTTCCGGACGTTTCAGCCGGGTATGGGTGCTTGCGGAGATATTCCTCTTTGTACTCGTGGGAGCTACAGTAAATATTCAGTATGCAGTAAAATCAGGAATCTCAGCAATAATTCTTATTTTTGCCGTTCTTGTTTTCAGAATGCTCGGAGTATTCTGCTGCTTTATCTGTACTAACCTTTCGGCAAAGGAACGGCTTTTCTGTATGATTTCATACATACCAAAAGCAACAGTTCAGGCTGCAATAGGAGGTATTCCGCTTTCAATGGGACTTGCATGCGGTGAAACAGTACTTACTGTCGCAGTGCTTTCAATTATAATAACCGCACCGCTTGGAGCATTTTTAATTGAGAGGACGCACAGGGTGCTGCTGGACAAAGGGTAAGTGAAGCAAATTAAAAACACCATCGTTTTCGTATTCAGAATAACGATGGTGTTTTTTTCTGTTATATGCTTTTTTGTTTTCGGTTTTTCTGGTTACAGGATTGAGATTTCCCCAGCCTGAACGCTTAAGATTGTTGATTTCACGCTGTTTCTTTTTGCTTAGTTTTTCAAATGGTATAAATTTTTCCATACAAATACTCCTTTTTTATAGCAGAGCAGATTAGTCTGCTCTGCACTGTAGTTGATTAAAATATATAG
>CAMCOJ010000260.1 GCA_945876405.1 uncultured Ruminococcus sp. | reverse complement strand
ACACAAGGAGTATCGTCGGCAGCGTCAGATGTGTATAAGATACAGGAACCGGTAGTGACCAGAACAAATATAAGCGATATACGAACAAGAAACGAATCAGTCTCCTATGATTTGTATTCAACTGTTAATGATTTTTCATCAGCATATGAAGTAAAAGACGGATATTACGAAATTAATTTTCTTAAGGATAAAGAATTCCAGAAAAAAATCAATGATGATATACGATTTGCTATGGATTCACTTAAAAAATTTCAGTCTCCTGAATATACCGAACTCGCGTCAAGGTCTCATTCTGCTGAAGTTATGAAAACCGGAGGAATTGTTGCAGATATAATCTGCCGAAACGGTTTTCTCTCTGTTTTACTTGAGTACGGATATGTTGAGCCGTTCTCAAAGACGCAGGCAGGTGCTTACAGTGTTCTTCTTTCTGACAGCGACGTTCAGTTCGATCATGCTGTAACACTTAATTATGAACTGTTTTCACAGACACGTGTAACAGATTTCAGTGAACTTTTTTACAGTGATTCAGACTGGAACAGCTCAGTACCTGCAGCAGAAGACCGCATCCATAACAATTCTGTTTCGTATTATCCGGATAAAAAACCTGATATGTTTACACTGGATTATATCATTTATGCAACTGAAGAGGGAATGGCAACCGCCAGATATAACACATACGATCTTAATCTTTCTCTTTGCAGGGATATGATTTCATCGTTTTACCGCGATATGTCTGAAGTCTGTGAAAATACATCAGATGTAAGATATGATATGTTTACAGAATCATCACTGAGAACGTGTGATTCATGCGGACAGGATTACATGTACAGGCAGATTGATACTTCACGCTTTTATTCAGATGACGAGATTGTTTCCTTTAATTCCGAGCTTGACAAGCTGTATGAACACGGATTTCCAGGAAGGCAGAATCACGAGTGTTTTACATATCGTACGAAGATGGATACAATAATTCACTATACTCCGGATCAGAATATGAAAAATATCGGATTTAATCTCTGGGGCTGTTCAGACCGTGAAGGCTGTACAGTATATTACGACCCTGATACATATGAAAGGCTTAATGTTTCAGCAATTTTAGGAACAGACTGGAAAAATTATATTGTCTCTCCTGATACCGGCTCGTTACCTGATCTCAGCAATGCGAATCCGGAATACTTCATAAAACTTCAGTATGTTTCTTCGGAAAATACAGTTAAAGCTGAGATAAGCGCTGATACTGAATCAGGAAATATAAATATCTCGGTAATCATTCCTTCTGAAAATGTAAATCAAAATTATCTGTCATTATAAAAATATCGGCCAGTGCTGCTTTGCAGTACTGGCCTGTTTGTTTCTGAAAACCGGATTTTAACTGCTTTTTCTGAAATTACGGTCTGTAATTATCCTTGCAGTTATAAGCCCGAGCGGAAGAGCGGAAATAATGAGGAGAGCCTTAGTCAGCCATATACTGCCGCTTGTTATGTCATTTAATCCAAGATAATAAATACCCTTGTACAAAAACATACCCGGCACCATGATAACTATTGAAGGCACTGTTAATGTTATTCTTGGATAACCGATTTTTGCCTTTATCGCTGAAGCAAGTAACCCGGCAAAAAGAGCACCAATAAATGCTGCTGCGCTAATCGGAATATCTGTGTACTCTGTCAGTTCAATCCGCAGGGTATTCGCCAGCATTCCAATGATACCAGCCGTAACAGCCATTTTCCTTTTACTGTTAAACAGAAATGAAAATCCATACACACCGCAGAAGCTTGCCACCATAATAAACAGCGGCTTAAGCACGGGATCAATACTCAGTTCCGGAAAATCACCCGGTGAAATCCTGAATGTAAAAGCAGTGAGCCAACCTGTAAGTGTTGCAGCCAGAATTATGAGTACAGCGTATGTAATACGTTCCAGCCCGGACCTTAAGTCAAGTTTTGCCAGATCGATTACACCTGTTATCAAAGGAAATCCGGGAATTACAAACAGCATGGAACAGATGTATCCTGACTGGTGAACTTCAGGAATTCCAAAAATCATTTCTGCAAGCTTAATAAGAATTACATATGTACAGCATGACGAGGCAACTGCACACGCAACATTTGCCAGGAGAGTAATATGACGTTCTATCAGTTTCTTTCTGACAAACTGTCCTACTCCCGCCCCGCAGAATGCAAGTGCCATTTCAACAGGACCTCCGCCGAGAAGAAATGTAAAAGCACAGCATGCAAGTGCTGAGGCAAGTGCAAGATTAACTGCTTTATAATTTCCGGACATGCTCTGGATTTTGTCGAGTATACTGTGAAACTGTTCGACAGAATATTTGTCAGATCTTTCTGAAAAATTATCTGAAAAGAATTCAAGAACATCAAGTTTATCTGTATTTACGCCGGTTGTGTTTATTGAAATTGCGTTTGTATAGGTTTCTCCGTTTTCCACACAGGTGTAAGCAATAGAAAGAAGACCTATATCGGCATTACATACAATACCGAGTCCCCTTGCAATCTTGTTCATTGATGCACGCACACGCCATGCACCGGTTCCTACTGACAGCATCATTAGTCCAACTCTGCCGACAAGAGTAGCTTTTTCTTTAAGAGATGCTTTTATTGCCGGAACATCGCTTTCTTCGTTAAGCAGATCGTGCCATTCTATAGTCATGTGCTGTTTTCTGAATTTACTCATTTTTTCCTCCGGTCATGCGTTTACTGATAAAACACCGTTTCGCCACAGATTTCGCAAAAATGCAAGACGGGCAGTACCGATACATTCAGGCTTAATCATGTAGTAAAGATAATGTTCCATAAGATTAAAGATATCAAATGTTCTTCCTTCTATCTTAAAATTTGAAAATCCCATCGGGACATATTTTCCCCATATATCATCAGGTGAAATATGTCCGGGTAAATTCTGTATTTCGAAGATTGAGCGGTGTTCGCAGCTGCATCTGAGCACTTCGCTGAATTCAGGATGTGAACGGGCAAATTTGTCCGGATTGTAGGGAATATTTGCCGGATTCTTTTTCATATGATCGTTTATTGCAATCTGCTCAAGTCCGATGCAACGGTAATGATCCGAACGGTTTTTGCATGATGGTGCACAGCACGGATTAACAAGTATTTCACATTTTTCCTTATTTTTTATTTTTTCAAGAACATCAAATCTGTTATTGAAATCATAGTCAAGAACAACAAGATGATAATCCTTTTCAAGTTCGGAATCAAGAATATTTTCATCAGTTATTCTCTTGCAGGTTGAACTGGTTATCTTAAATGATGGATAGTTCTTTCTTATGTAGTTTTCAAGAAGCTCCGATGCTACGATGCACCCGTTCATACCATTATCAGCATAGTTCATTATCATATTGCAGAATGAATCAGATAGATGCTTTTCCTCAAGTACAGGGTTAGTAAACGTGAATCGCAAAGGGATTTTTTTATCATTAAAGTAACTGATTATTCCCTTTACAAATTTTTTATCACAGTTTCCCGTCATAACACGTCCGCCGTTCCAGACTGCCGGCGGGAAAACACCGTAAAATGATGCTATCTCAACTCCTTCACGGAAAAATTCAGGGCTGTTTTCAAGCATAGCGAGAAAAACCATGTTAAATTTTGAAAGCCTCGCAAAATCAGGCAGGTGAAATTTTACACTCATATGTATTTCTCCTTTTTAAAATATTTTTTCTATTTACTATTGTAGCATAATGTAGTGCATAAATCAATGCAGATTATGCTGTTTATTGTAAAAATAAATCACTGCAGGAGCTGAATTCCTGCAGTGATTTCAAAATTATCTGACGTAGTTTGACAGACCGGAAATTTTCTGGTCCTTTACAGCTCCTGCTACAAGGCCGGCAACAACATCTGCGCCTTTTTCGCAAAAATGTGTTCCGTCCGTTGAGCCTTCAACTGCACCCATAAGATGATAAGAAAGTGCTGTGTTATATCCAACTGAATTATAGTGATTTACTCAAACTTCGCACATCAAAAATAGATGTGCAGCTTGAAAAATCAATAGTA
>CAMCOJ010000259.1 GCA_945876405.1 uncultured Ruminococcus sp. | reverse complement strand
GTGCTGCATCCGTGCAACTGGCTGCCATGTTAAAGGCCCTTTAGTTTTGCGTCACAGTCTTTCAACTGCTTTGCCAAATATTCAAATTCTATTTTCATTATAAATGATATATCATTTTAAGTCAATGCCTTTCGTGAAATTTTGTTGAAGTATACAAATAAAGACGATTTAATTGTTGATTATAGAGACTTATTAATTTACATTATGTCTTTACAGTTTTGGTTGACTTATTATGTTTTCCGATGTATAATGATTTACGGATATTTTCTTCATAAAAGGAGTGAAAACACAATGGAAAACCGCGAAGTATGCCACTGCATGGGTGTCAGTTATTCTGACATATACAATGCTGTAAACAATCTTTCCAGACTTGAGGATGTGCTTGATACATTTAAACAGATTCAGGAAGCCACATCATGTTCTACCGGATGCGGCGGATGCTATAACGAAGTAGTTGGTCTTATCTCAGATATAATCAACGGATACGCTGATCCTCCGCACCATCATCACCACGATTAAAAAATGAACCCTCTGGTTAAAATTATAGTGAACCTCAAAATCAATTTGATGTTCACTATAAATATCAGAGGGTTCATATCTTTTTGTATTCGTACCGGAAATTCTTACCTGCCGGAGCAGTTCCGTTTTATTATATTTCTGATATCACTTTTGAAATAAGTGCTTTGAAGCGACCTGATACTTTATCTGCCGTTTCCTGTACTTCCTTATGGTTAAGCATATTTTGAGATATCCCGGCCGCCATATTTGTTATACATGAGATTCCGCACACCTCAAGTCCCATATGTCTTGCTGCCATAGCTTCACATGCAGTACTCATTCCCACTGCATCTCCTCCCCATCGGGATGCCATTCTGATTTCTGCAGGGGTTTCATAATTCGGACCGGTAAACTGAACATAGACTCCTTCTTTTGGAGCGATACCGCATTCAGCTGCTGACTTTCTTATAATATCTGTCATTCTTCTGCTGTACACTTCGCTCATATCAGGGAATCTCGTTCCAAGTTCTTCGATATTTGGTCCGATAAGCGGTGAAGGAACACCTGTTGTAATGTGATCAGTTATTATCATAAGGTCACCGGCACTGAATTTCGGATTTATACCGCCGGCTGCATTGGTAAGAATTATTTTTTTCGCACCCATAAGACCCATAAGTCTTACAGGGAGGACAACATCAGACATGCTGTAGCCTTCGTAGTAGTGCACTCTTCCCTGCATGATTACCACAGGGATATCTCCGGAGTAACCGAATACGAATCTTCCTTTATGACCTTTTACCGTTGATACAGGAAATCCTTCGATATCCTTGTATTCTACTGTTGCTTCGGTTTTTATTGTTTCTGCGAAGTCGCCTAGACCAGAGCCAAGTACGAGTCCGACTTCAGGTTTAAAATCTGTTTTTTCTCTTATACTTTTTAAACATGACTGCAGTTTATTGTACATGATATCATTCCTTTCAGATTAAACTTTCAAGAACAGATGAACCTATCGTGTTTTCCGGCATTTTCAGACCGAAATTATCAAGGATGGTGGAACCGATGACTGCAAAACAATCCTGATCTTCTGTTTTTCCGCCTGTTTTCATTGAAGGTGAATATGCAAGGAAAGGAACTTTTTCGCGGGTATGGTCCGTTCCGGTGTGGGTCGGGTCATTTCCGTGGTCGGCAGTAATCATAAGGAGATCATCGTCATTTAGTTTTGTAAGCAGTTCTCCGAGTTTTACGTCAAACTTTTCAAGTTCACGGGCATAACCTTCAGGATTTCTTCGGTGGCCCCAGAGTGCATCAAAGTCAACAAGATTTACAAAACAAAGTCCGGTAAAATCACGTTCAGAAATTTCGATGGTCTGTTCCATACCATGAACTGAGCTTTTGGATTTGTTTGATTCAGTAATTCCCTCTCCGTCAAATATATCAGAGATTTTTCCTACTGAGATTACATCATAGCCATTTTCCTTAAGAACATCAAGTGCTGTTTTTCCAAACGGCTTCAGTGCGTAGTCGTGTCTGTTGCTCGTTCTGACAAACTCGCCTTTTTTCTTTCCTACATATGGTCTTGCTATTACTCTGCCTACCTTCCATTCATCTTTCATAGTAAGCTCTCTTGCAATCTCACAGCACCGGTAGAGCTCATCAAGTCCGAAAGTTTCTTCATTTCCGCATATCTGAAGAACAGAATCAGCTGAAGTATAAACTATCATATGCCCGGTTTTTATTTCTTCTTCGCCAAGTTCATCAAGTATAGCTGTTCCGCTTGCACTTTTATTTCCGATAATCGTTCTTCCGGTTTTTTCGGACAGCTCCTTTATCAGTTCGTCAGGAAATCCTGTTTCTGTAAATGTTTTAAAAGGAGTTGTTATTTTCAGGCCCATCATTTCCCAGTGTCCTGTCATTGTATCCTTTCCTCTGCTTGCCTCATAGAGATATGAATATTTAGCAAGAGGATTTTCACACGGAGTAACCTTATCAAGCTTATGGAGATTTGCCAGTCCTAGATTTCTGAGATTCGGAATCACGAGGCTTTCAACGGATGAGGAAATATGGGCAAGTGTATCTGTTCCTGCATCGCCAAACTCAGCAGCATCCGGCATTGCACCGGCACCAAGTGAATCTATAACTATGAGAAATATACGTTTATAGTTTTTCAAGATAAAACCTCCCTGACAACAATTTTTTAGTGAAATTACAGGAAAATATATTTAAGGACGAACAGTACTGAGAGAACGTAAATCAGCGGCGGTATACTCTTTGCCTTACCGCATGCCATATTTATAATTGTATAAGAGATAATTCCAAGTGAAATCCCCTCTGAAATACTGTAGAACAGCGGCATGGAAATTATGCAGATATATGCAGGTACAGCCTCTGTGTAATTCTTTTCACTGAATTTTATTTCTGAGATAGATGAAAACATAAGGAATCCTACAACGATAAGTGCAGGTGCTGTGGCAAATGAAGGAATAGCTGTGAATACAGGTGCGAAGAATATTGAAATAAGGAAAAGAAATGCTGTTGTAAGTGCTGTAAGACCTGTTCTTCCGCCTACTGCAACCCCGGCTGAGGACTCAACAAATGTTGTAGTTGTTGATGTTCCCAGAACCGCACCTACGGTCGTTGCAACCGAGTCAGAGAGAAGCGCCGGCTTTATCGCAGGAAGTCTTCCGTTTTTATCAAGCATTTTCGCTTTTGAACTTACACCGATAAGAGTTCCGAGAGTGTCGAAAAGATCAACAAAAAGAAATGAGAAGATAATTACAATAAAATTGAAGATATCTACATTCGAAAAATCTGCTTTGAAGCACTGTCCGAATGTCTCTGAAAAAGCACTGAAATCTGTCATTCCAAGATGAGGAAAGAGCGAGAAAAATCCATTTTCAGGATCCGGTGTATAAATTCCTGCAAGCTGGCAAACCATTCCGGCAGCCCAGGTAACAAGTATACCAATCAGTACTGAGCCGCTTACTTTTTTCAGATAAAGCAGGAAGGTAACCAGTGTTCCGCACAGTGCAAGGAGTGCACATATTCCGGAAGTACTGAAATTTTCAGTAAAATTTGTTATTGAAACGAGTGTCGAACCATTATCAACACAGATTCCGGCATTCTGCAGTCCGATAAACGCAATAAAGAGACCTATACCGACTGATACAGCAGTTTTTAAAGTAATTGGTATGGCATTGAATATTGCTTCACGAATATTTGTAAGAGACATAACAAGAAATATTATACCCTCTATAAATACTGCCAGAAGAGCTATCTGCCACGAATACCCCATATTGCCTACTATTGTATAAGCAAGAAATGCATTAAGCCCCATGCCTGCAGAAAGAGCAAAAGGTAGGTTCGCCATAAGTGCCATACAGGCTGTACCAACAAAAGAAGCAAGACAGGTTGCTATAAGTACTGCAGTTCCGTCCATTCCGGCATCACTCAAAATGCTCGGATTTACCGCCAGGATATATGCCATTGTCATAAATCTGTCTCTTATACACATCTGACGCTGCCGACGATACTCCTTGTG
>CAMCOJ010000258.1 GCA_945876405.1 uncultured Ruminococcus sp. | reverse complement strand
GATTTCTGCCTGTCTCGTGGGCTCGGAGATGTGTATAAGAGACAGGATTTATAATAATGATTGGTGCAGGGTTTATAGTTTATTCACTCGTTTCACCTGATATATTTTTCAGAAAATATTCTGAAGTTCAGAACAAAGCTGAACTTACTGCAAAAATATTTACAGTATTTATGGTTTTGCTGTCACTGTTTGTGACCAATATGGCAAGATACAAGGACAGCGACCACAGTATAGCAAAGGATTTTGGCTCAACGTGGGGAAACCAGATTACAATGGAGCTTGTTGATTCGTTTGAAAACGGACGTGTTGATATCATGACCGATATGAACGAAAAACTCCTTGAACTTGAAAATCCTTACGACTGGAGTCAGCGAACTGATGAAGTAGGTTCATATCCGTGGGATCACCTTCTTTATAACGGAAAATATTATTCATATTACGGTATTGCACCTGTACTTACACTTTTCCTTCCGTATCACAAACTTACCGGATATTATTTTCCTTCATGCTGGGCAGTTTTCCTGTTTGGCGCCTTTGGAATAATCTTTCTCACAAAGTTCTGGCTCAGTCTTGCTGAAAAGTTTTTCAAAAATACATACGCATCACTTATTCTTGCCGGACTTGTAATAATGCAGCTTTCATCGGGAATAATTCTTTGTAATTTCTCACCGCTTTTCTATGAAATTGCACAGTCATCAGGTTTCCTTTGTACAGTGGCCGGTGCGTACTTTCTTATGAGTTCCAATGTCCTCGGAGAAGGAAAGGTGGTAAGGTGGCGTGTTGCCGTTTCAGGAATCTGGCTGAGTCTCGGTGTTCTCTGCCGTCCTACGATAGCGGTTTACTGTATGACTGCGATGATACTGCTGTTTGCCGGTTTCAGAAAGATAAATTATCTGTCTGATAAAAAACAGGGATATACTTATCTTGCATGCGCTCTTGTTCCGTATATAGTTATCGGCTCGGTGCAGATGTGGTACAACTATGCCAGATTTGGAAATCCGCTTGATTTCGGAATACAGTATTCGCTTACCATAAATGATTTTACTTCGTCTCAGTATCACACTCATTTTGCTGCAGCCGGTTTCTGGGGATTCCTTTTCCAGCCGCCTGTATTTACAGAAACATTTCCGTTTTTCCGTGCCGACAGGATACAGCTTTTCACCCCGCAGGGATATTATTTTGTTGCGACAGGTGCAGCACTCGGACTGATATGGAAAGCACTTCCTGTTGCAGCTTACGGCAAAGCATTACACGCATACAGATATTCGCAGGATAAAAACAAACTACTGTATGCCGTAATAATCGCAGCGGTCTGTATAATCTGTCCGTTTGCAGTGATCTTTTCAATATGGGAAAGCGGTTTTGCCGCAAGATACTGTGTTGACTTTGTATGGGAAATGATTACCGGTGCTATGATAATCTGTTTCATTATCCACAACAACTGCAGAGAAAACACAAAAATACATCTTAACAAAATGCTGATTTTTTCAATGGGAGTCAGCGTTGTGATGAATATGGCTCAGCTGTGGTCATACATAACCCCGCCTGAGCAGTTCAGCGTTGAATGGCAGGCAAAGGCGCTTTCATTTGCCCGTTTGTTCGAATTCTGGATTTAAAAAACCGACTAAAAAACAAGGAGAAAAAAACAATGAATAAACCTGAAAAATTATATATGGTTGTACCATGCTACAATGAAGAAGAAGTACTTAATGAAACTGCCGGAAGACTGAAGGAAAAGTATATTTCACTTATTGAGAGAAATATGATCTCACCTGAGAGCAGGGTGGTTTTCGTAAATGACGGTTCAAAGGATGAAACCTGGAATATCATCTGCAGCCTGCATGAATCTGATCCGGATTTCTTTTCCGGTGTAAACCTTGCCCATAACGCAGGCCATCAGAATGCTGTTCTTGCGGGTCTTATGACAGTAAAGGATATCTGTGATATGGCTATAACAATGGACGCCGACCTTCAGGATGATATTGACACTATTGATGCCATGGTTGAGAAGTACTATGAAGGAAATCAGGTCGTTTACGGTGTAAGAAATGCCCGTGATACAGATACATTTTTCAAGCGTTTCACAGCAGAAGGCTTTTATAAGTTTATGAAGGTTATGGGTGCTGATGTTGTTTTCAATCATGCTGACTTCCGCCTTATGAGCAAACGTGTGCTCGCTGAACTTGCAGGCTTCAGGGAAGTAAATCTCTTCCTCAGAGGTATGGTTCCGCTTATCGGTTTTAAGAGCTGCAGCGTTTATTACGAGCGACATGAAAGATTTGCCGGTGAGAGCAAGTATCCTTTGAAAAAAATGATGGCATTCGCGATAAACGGTATAACCTCATTCAGCACCAAGCCGCTTAAACTTATAACTACACTTGGCGGAATAATGTCGTTTTTAAGCATACTTGCATTTATATGGGCTTTTGTTGTTAAGGTTATCGGACATTCAGAGATTGGCTGGTCAAGTATGATGTGCTCCATCTGGCTTATCGGTGGTCTCCAGCTCCTCTGCCTTGGGATTATCGGTGAGTATGTAGGCAAGATATATGCTGAAGTAAAGCAGAGACCGAGGTATATTATTGATGAATTTATAAACAAATAAAAAATAATTAACCCTTTACAGTTTTCGACACATTTCACTCCGAATCTGATGTAAAATTATAGTAAACAGTAACACTAAATTTTATATCAGAAACGGGGTGATTTTTTGTTCGGCCTGTCATTCGAAGACGGGAAACTGATGGTGCACCTTTGTGAAGAGATTGATCATCACAGCGTTTCATCAATGCGAAGCAGGATTGATCTTGAAATAAAGCAGAATGTTCCGTCAGAAGTGATTCTTGACTTCGGAGATGTAAGTTTTATGGACAGTTCCGGTATCGGCCTTATTATGGGTCGGTGCCGGATTATGAATGAGATAGGAGGAGTGGTAAAAATCAAAGACGCTTCAGAGCAGATCAGAAAGATATTCAGACTATCAGGGATAGACAGAATAACAAAAGAATATTAAGAGGAACAAAAATGAGTGTAAGTGATCATATAAAAATCAGTTTTCCGGCCAGAGCGGAAAACGAAGGATTTGCACGAACGGCTGCTGCAGCATTTATATCAAAGGCAGATCCGCGTGTTGACGAGCTTGCAGATATCAGAACAGCTGTTTCGGAAGCTGTTACAAATGCTGTTGTACATGCTTACCGTGAAACTGACGGGCTGATATCAATGACAATTAAACTTACTGAATACAGGGAAGTGATAATACATATAAGAGACAAAGGCTGTGGTATAGAGGATATAGAGAAGGCCATGACGCCGCTGTATACAACAGCTGAAAACGAAGAGAGATCAGGACTTGGATTTTCTGTTATGGAGAGCTTTATGGATAAGGTATCTGTGAAAAGTGAAGCAGGAAAAGGAACCTGCGTGTGCATGAGAAAAAAACTTTCGGCAGGCACTGATGCAGAAGGTTGAGGACAACCTCGGACTTGTAAGACTTTGTGCAAACAGATTCCGCGGTAAAGGTATTGATTATGATGATCTGTATTCTGCCGGATGCGAGGGTCTGATTAAGGCAGTCCGGTCGTTTGATGAGGAACGTGGTGTCAGATTTTCAACATATGCGGTTCCGGTTATTCTGGGTGAGATCAGAGGTTTATTCAGAAACGGCGGAGTTGTTAAAGTCAGCAGAAGCCTGAAGGAACTTTTTTTAAAGGCTTCGCGTGAACGGGATTCCTTTATGAAAAAAAACGGCAGAGAGCCGCAGATGTCAGAACTTGCTGAGATTTTAGGTGTTTCCGTGGTACAGCTTGCAGAAGCGATGTCATCCGGACAGCCGGTTCTTTCTCTGACTGAATCAGATGAGGACGGAGAGGGACAGATTGATGTCCCTGTTCCGGCTCCTGATGAGAAAATAAGCGATTTTCTTGCACTTAAACAGATTATTTCACAGCTTGATGATACTGAAAAGAAGCTTATCGAGTTAAGATATTTTAAAAATCTTACACAAAGCCGTACTGCTGATATTCTGTCTCTTATACACATCTCCGAGCCCACGAGACAGGCAGAAATCT
>CAMCOJ010000257.1 GCA_945876405.1 uncultured Ruminococcus sp. | reverse complement strand
ATAAATCCAGAGTGTACTTTGTTTCACCGAATAAAGTCGTAAAAACGCTGTCCTTAACAGCACGTCTCATTTTTTGGCCCATAAATGATCTCCTTGTAAATAAAAGTATTGAATACCTATATTTTACATCGCAGGAGAATAAATGTCAATTAGAGTTTTTAACAAATTTTACTATCCAAAACATGTAATTATACCATATTTCGACAGTTGAGAATTTGTTTTTTCTAAGTATATTATACCACGTTTTTAACGTTATTTCAATGTAAATGTGAAACGATTAATGCGAGAGAGGCACCTCTTCAAGAGAGGGAAAGTATTATATTTACATTACCATTAATTTTTTATTAATATCACTTGACGTTCATGTTAAAAAGTAGTATAATCATATTAAATCTATTTTTAAGCTGACAGATATACAGACAGCTGGAAATTATGAAATAATTGTTTTAAGTAAGAAATATAGATAAAAAGACGACAGGGTATGTGAAAATGAATAAAATTGAAGAATCAGCCTCATCAAAGAGTTACCATATTTTACATTTTGACAAATTGCAACTATCAAAGCTGTCTGCTGGTATTTCCGAAACACTCAGGACATCAAGTGAAACGGTTAAGCCGAACGGCGGAATAATTTACAGATTATTAAAACGTGCAGCCGATCTTGTGCTCTCGTTGTTTGCACTTATCGTATTGTCACCGGTTTTTTTGCTTACAATGCTTGCAATAATAATCGATGACCCGGGTAATCCGTTCTTTGTTCAGAATCGGCTTACTGAGAACGGAAAGGTCTTCCCGATGATAAAGTTCCGTTCGATGTACATGGATGCAGAACAGCGGCTGGAAGAGCTTCAGTCAAAAAATGAAACTGATGGTCTTGCGTTCAAAATGAAAGATGATCCGCGTGTGACCAAGGTAGGAAAATTTATAAGAAAAACATCAATAGACGAACTTCCGCAGCTTATAAACATAATATGCGGTGACATGAGTATCATCGGACCTCGTCCGCCTCTTCCGCGTGAGGTGCTTCTTTATACACCGTATCAGATGAACAGACTGACCGTTAAGGGTGGACTTGCTTGTTACTGTCAGTGCTCCGGTAAAAGCGATATGCCTTTTGACGAATGGGTGAATTCTGATATTGAGTATATCAAAAAGCGCAGTGTCCTTGTGGATGTCGGGATAATGATAAAGACAGGTCTTTCTGTTATTCAGGGAAAAAATACATAGTAGTCTTCAGAGCAGCCTTTCCGAAGGCTGCTTTAGTTATAGACTGAGCATATATCTGCAAAGACATGTCTGTTATAGTGAACGAAAAAAATATTTTTTCGTTCACCGGTGCCGATATGCACGGAGTGACCGCAGGGAACGGATGTGCAAGGCAATATTAATAAAATAATTATAGTGAACGTCAAATTTATTTTGACGTTCACTATAATTCACAGCAGGTTAAAGTTCAGGAAATTTCATTTTTTATTGACTTGACAAAAATATAGATTTATGATACTCTTTTAATGAATATCTTATTGAAAAAAAGAAAGGAAGAAAATACAATGAATAAAAAAAGATTAATTTCGGCAGTTATGGGTTTATCCATGGCTATGGCGGCATCAGCATCTGTATACACAGACAGAGTTTCTGCGACAACGGTTGATGATGTTATTGCATATGCATATGAAGTTGGTCTTCCTGAAGCACAGATTCAGGAATGTATAAACAGATACAGTGGCGGAACCTACACATCCGAACAGTGTGATAAGGCAATTGGTATGCTTGCACAGTGGAAGGCAGACCGTGATGCTGCAATAGGTGGGGGCGATACACCTTCTGAACCAGAAACAGAATCCGGTTCATCATCTTCTGAAACAGAACCGGGTTCAAATACAGAATCCGTACCGGATTCAGATAAAAATACAAATGCTGATAACGGAACAGCTGAACCAATACCTGAAGATGCGAAGGAAGAATTTGTAAATATGGACGTTCATGATAAACAGGAGTTTATAAATTCACTGCCTTCTGAAGAAAAAAAGGATTATCTTGATCTTATGACCAATGGCGAGAAGAATCAGCTTCTTAAGGAACTGGAACCGTCACAGCAGGTCGAAATCATATCAGGTATGCTCGGATTTGGTGAGGCTTTTGGCTACCAGCTTTCAGTTGAAAATGTTTCTGACGGTGCAGTGATGCTCAGTGCACGTGACGAAGACGGAAAACTTGTGAATGTTTCTGTAATCGGTGATTCAGTGGAAAAAACAGGAAAGTCATATCTTGTTCCTGTATCAGCCTGCGCAGGACTTATGCTTCTGTCAGTTGCCGGAATGTTTATGCTTGTAAGAAAGTGCAGGTAAAAACATGGCAGAAAAAAAGGAAAGAAAAAAAATTCCGGTAGCAGTTCAGGTAATTATGCCTTTTTTTGTTACTGTACTCTGCAGTGCAGCAATAATTCTTGCGATGCTGGGACCTTCTGAAAAAATAAAAACCTGGTACAAAGTGGCTTTTATGGATGAAAACAAAACTATACCACAGAGTGATGGTATAGCTGGACTAAATATTGTGGAAACGGATATAGACACGGACTACAGTGGCGAAATATCATCAGAGGGCAGCCCTGTGCTAAGTGAATACGGTTCACAGTGTGCAGTTCTTGAGTGCAGGGCATTAAATATGTATGTCCCTGTTTACTGGGGACTGGGCTCCGAACTTCTTGAAAAAGGTGCCGTTAATTCTCCGGCATCGGCCATTATAGGTGCATCGGGCAATACGGTTATCAGTGCTCATGTAAATACGTTTTTCAGTAATCTTTCAGATATAAAAGAAAACGATGAAGTAATTCTTTATACAGATTACGGACGCTTTACATATAAGGTAAGGGATCTTATCAGCTTTAAGTCAACTGACAAAAAGTATTTGAAGATGACAGAAGAAGATGTGCTTACACTCTATACATGCGAAATGAACCTCCTTGCAGAATCCGATATCAGAGTAGGTGCAGTCTGCACACTCGAAAAGAAGGAATTCTATAAGAATGCAAAGGAGGCAGATTAATGAAAAATAAAGGAACGGCAAGAATAATTCTGAGTATAGTTTTTTCAGTTCTTCTTGTTTTTTGTATTATCGGTACGGCAGTTATAAGTTTCGCATGCTCTGCAGCAGGTTCACCTGATTATCTTAAGGTCAGACTAGAAAAATGCGGTACAGCAGAAAGCGTATATAATGATCTGATGAAAAAATATGATGAACTTTCCGTCCGGACTTCAGTACCTGCAGATGTTTACAAAAGTGCAGTGTCTGAGCAGTGGGTAAGTGATGCAGTGTTTGGTCAGGTTGACTATATCTTTGCACTTATGGAAGATGAAAACGCTCAGCCTTCTGCAGATTATTCTGCTTTTGATGAAAAGATTACAGAATACTTTGAACAGTATGCTGCTGAAAAGCATGTAATAAAAGATGATATATATGATCAGCGCCTTCAGGCATCAGTTGACAATGCCAGATCAGTTACAGCCTCTGTTATTGATGTATTCCACTTTGAAACAGTCAGAAAAACATCACTCTGGCCTGTTGCTGTCAAATATCGTCCTTTGCTTAATACACTGAGAACTTATGCATTCATAGCGGATGCAGCTCTTCTTGTTCTGCTCATAATATTCGGAAGCCCTGTTTACTGGACAGGCGTATCACTGTTCTCAGCCGGAGTGATATCAGCTGCACCTTCAGCATATGTCCTTGCAAGCGGTCTTATTATGAAGTTTACCATAAAGGATTATACAGTATTCACTCTTATTACCGAAACACTTAAATCAATAGTAAGCAGTGCATTGATTTTTGGAATATCATCATTTGTACTCGGTCTCATTCTTATTACAGTGTCAGTAACAGCGGTAAAAAAATCAAATAAATAATAAAAACATACCCCTTCAAAATCTGAAGGGGTTAATTTGTCTGTTTTACTTGCATATCAAATTCTGTTATGATATAATTATAGTGAACGTCAAAATAAATTTGACTTTCACTATAATCATTTTATTAATATTGCCTTGCACATCCGTTCCCTGCGGTCACTCCGTGCATATCG
>CAMCOJ010000256.1 GCA_945876405.1 uncultured Ruminococcus sp. | reverse complement strand
ACACAAGGAGTATCGTCGGCAGCGTCAGATGTGTATAAGAGACAGGGGTTATTCAATGCTTTAAAACATTACCATGCAGAGTTCCGGCCAGTTCATATCACATACTATAATTTTTAAATTACAATATTATATGATATACATAAATAAATTTTAATAAGTTTGTATATTTATCGGGGGTTGACAAACAAAAGTTTGTGTATTACAATATATCTATAAAGGATTATGATAAATCAGTGTGTATTTTTCACATTTTTCTCACAGTCCTTATAGTACGCATTATTAAATGATTAAATTTTTTGAGAGGAGAATTATGAAAATGGTTCTTAAGAAGACAAAAAAAGCGATTGCTTTCGCACTTTCTCTTTCAATGCTCGCAGCTGTAGCATCACCGATTACAGCTTCAGCTAAGGTAAACGGTCAGGCAGGCAGAACACTTCCTGAAAAGTTTGGTGAGGATACATACAAGAATATGTTCTACTCACTTTACGACGACGTTATCACAAACGGTACAAAGAACGGCTACCTTTCAAAGGACGGTATCCCATACCACGCAGTTGAAACAGTCATTGTTGAAGCTCCTGACTACGGTCATGAAACAACATCAGAAGCTATGTCATACTTAGTATGGATTGCTGCTATGAAGGATAACCTCGACAGAAAGTCAGGCGAAGTTGCAAAAGCATGGAAAACAATGGAGGTTATGATTCCAACAGAACAGACAGGCTTCATGCAGAAGACAGAACCTTCAGCTACATACTCAGACGAATGGGAAGAACCGGAAAAGTACCCAACAGACATGATGACGGGCAACACTGGTCTTAACCCTATTCACAAGAACTTCGCAAGTGCATACAGCAGTGACAAGGGTCTTTATCTCCTCCACTGGCTCGCAGACGTTGACGACTGGTACGGATACGGCGGCGGAAACGGCGGCTTCACATTCATCAACACATTCCAGCGTGGTGAACAGGAATCATGCTTTGAAACAGTCCCACAGGGATGCGTTGAAGAACTTAAGTACGGCATGAAGGGCACAAGAGGTATCAAGGGTATCTTCACAACAGAAGACAAGGTTGCAGCACAGTATGCTTATACAAATGCTCCTGACGCTGAAGGACGTGCTATTCAGGGTGTTTACTGGGCAAACAGATGGGGCGTAGGCGATTCAAGTGTTGAAGCTCTCGCAGGTAAGATGACTGACCAGCTCCGTAACGACATGTTTGACAAGTACTACAAGAAGATCGGCGAAACAACAACAAAGAACGACTCTTCAGCAGGCTATGACGGAGCTCACTACCTCATGTCATGGTATACATCATGGGGCGGTGCTCTTGATGGTTCATGGACATGGCAGATCGGATGCAGCCACTCTCACCAGTTCTATCAGAACGTTCTCATGGCTTATGCAGCAAACGATACAAAGCATGACTGCATCAGCAAGAACATGAAGGCTGAAGGCGCTGCCAAGGACTGGAAGGAATCACTCGAAAGACAGCTCGAATTCTATGAATGGCTCCAGTCAAAGGAAGGTCCGTTCGCAGGCGGTGCTACAAACAGCTGGAAGGGCAGATATGAAACATATCCTTCAGGTATCGCTACATTCTACGGCATGGCTTATGTTGCACATCCGGTTTACGCTGACCCTGGCTCAAACGGCTGGATCGGTAACCAGGTATGGTCAACACAGCGTATAGCTGAACTCTACTATGCTGCTCAGGAAGACGGCAATACTGAGATAGCTAACAGATGTAAGGTTCTTCTTGACAAGTGGGTTGGCTGGTTTGCTGATAACCTCAAGTGGAATGCTCCTGACGACAACGGTCTTAAGGTACCATTCCAGATGCCATCAACACTTGCATGGGGCGATAACGCTCAGCCTGATACATGGGCTGGAAGCAAGCCTGCAAACAACAACCTCACATTCACAATCAGCGGTTACGGCTATTCAGACGTTGGATGCTTAAGCTCACTTTCAAATACACTTCTCTGGTACGCTGCTGCTGAAGGTGTTAAGCCTGGCACATCAGACGGCTCAAGTCTCGGTATCGAAGCATATAACATTGCAAAGACACTTATCGATGCTATGTGGGACTGCTACCGTGATGATATCGGTATTTCTTACACAGAACACAACGGCAGCTTAAAGAGAGTATTTGAACAGGATGTATGGGTTCCTGAAAACTATAACGGAACAATGCCAAACGGCGATGCAATCAAGACAGGTATCAAGTTTATCGACATCAGATCACAGTACAATGATGATCCGACTTTCCAGGAACTCAAAAAGTACTATGAAGCAAACGGCGAAACAGAAGGTTTCGACCTCAACTACCACAGATTCTGGCACATCGGTGACTACCTCATGGCAGTTGGTACAATGGCAACACTCTTCCCTGATGCTGAACCTGATCACATCTACAGCATGGACGAAGAAGTTAAGGTTCCTGCTGATGACACAGCAAACAAGGGTGGTCAGACTGGTGAAGGTGATGATCCGATTACAACAACACCAGCTCCTGCTGAAACAACACCAGCTCCTGCTGAAACAACTCCAGCTCCTTCTGAAACAACTCCAGCTCCTTCTGAAACAACTCCAGCTCCTTCTGAGACAACAGCCGCTCCTGGTGAAGCACTTCTTGGTGACGTTGACCTCAACGGCAGAGTTGACGTAACAGACCTTTCAACACTTGCTATTGCTCTTGCTGACAACAAGGAACTCTCAGGTCAGGCTAAAATCAATGCTGACGTTGACAAGGACGGAAAGGTTCTCCTCACTGACCTCGCAAGAATCAGACAGTTCCTTTCACACATCATTGACAAATTCTGATTTTTCTTAAATAATAAAATCGCGATTTAAATTAACGCTGTATCTGAGTTTTCAGATACAGCGTTTTTATTTGAATATTTCAGTGACCGTCAAAATAAATTTGAATTGCATATAATTCAGAAAGAATAAAAAAAGGGAAAGCAAAATTAAAGCTTTCCCTTTTTATTATTTTATTAATCCTGTACTTTATCAAGATAACCTTCCTGACAAAGTTCAACGACAGCATCAACAATTGCTTTTCCATACTCTTTGTAATGTTCGTCAAACAGACGGTTATCTTCATCGTTTGAAATAAATCCAAGTTCAACTATGCAGCACGGCATATTGGTGTATTCGATAATCTGAAAGTTGTTCTGTGTATCGTTTGTATAACCCTTCTGAAGTCCTCTGTCAGACTGAATTCCGACTTTGTTAATATACTTGAAAAGTTTGTATCCAAGCACTTCGTCAATTACTTCAGCCTGCTGCTGAACCCATATCTCAACACCATTTGCAGTACGGTCGGTACTGTGATTCCTGTGAAGAGCGAGATACAAATCAGCACCTGCGTTGTTTCCGAACGCTGCTCTTTCTTTATTGGACATATCAACATCATTGGACGTTCTTGTTGTTACTATTTCAAATTCGATTCCTTCAATATCGCGCCTTGAAAATTCTTCAATTACTTCTGTGGCATATCTGAGATTATCCACCTTCTCAAGTCTGTCCCCGTTAGAGCTTCCTATATCCTCGCCGCCGTGTCCCGGATCAATACAGATTATGTACTTTTTAACTGTATCCTGCGAAACATCTGTAACAGATTCCTGTGATACAGAAACATCATTGATTACAGGTTTTTCCTTGTTTCCGCCATTTTTCTTTGTGCAGCCACTAATAATAGTGCTGACAGTAAAAATCAAAATGACTAATACAGTCAAACAGCCACCTACTCTGCCTTTATGTACTCTTCTTCGTACAGCAGGTTTCGAATTATTAACTGCCATCTAAACCCTCCAAGTATTTATTAGCCTGACAATATATATTATATCATACTTTGCCCGAAAAGTCACTATTGCATACGGGGTTTCAACTATATTGCCGTAAATACAACAATTTTTTTGTTTGTTTTTAACACTTGACTAATATTGTTTATTATATTTTTACATATTCATATGAAAATAAATCATTGACTTTTGACAGTTTTTTTTTTATAATAATTATAGTGAACGTCAAAATAAATTTGACTTTCACTATAATTATTTTATTAAT
>CAMCOJ010000255.1 GCA_945876405.1 uncultured Ruminococcus sp. | reverse complement strand
GATTTCTGCCTGTCTCGTGGGCTCGGAGATGTGTATAAGAGACAGATTACACTCCTTGATACACCTATCGCAAGTCCGCCCATGATAGTCGAGCCGGATCTTGATGTTCCGGGAAATACTGCTGCAAGCAGCTGAAATACTCCAATAAGCAGTGCATCCTTAAATGTAATTTCACTTAGACTGTTTACCCTGGTTTTCTTTCCTTTGTTAAATGATTCGAGAATGATGAAAGCAATACCGATAACGATGAGAGCTATTGAAACGGAAACCGGGTTGTAGAAATATTTTTCAAAAACTTCATCAAAAAGGAGTCCTACAACAGCTGCCGGTATACATGCTGTAAGTATCTTAAACCATAAAGTGAATATATCCTTTTTTATAACCGGTCTGGTTTTGAACGAAAAAGGAAAAATCTGTTTCCAGTAAAGCACGACAACTGCCATTATTGCACCGAGCTGAATAACAACATCAAACATACTTTTGAATTCAGCAGACTCATTGAGCTGTATAAATTCGTCAAGCAGAATAAGATGTCCTGTACTGCTTACAGGAAGCCATTCTGTAACACCTTCAACAATTCCAAAAAAAACTGCCTTTAAAATTTCTAAAATCGACATTTTGCTACCTCTTCCACAATAAATTTTTTTGCCCATTTTCTATATTAACATATATGCTATGATTTGTCACTATATTTTTTTGATTTTCTTAATTTTATTTTCATATCAGCATTTTCGGACCACCGGACTCAAAAAAATACCCTGCCAGAATATTCTTACTGACAGGATATTTATATTGCCTTGCACATCCGATGACTGCGTCATCTCCGTGCAGACCGGCACCGGCAAACGCAATTTATTTATTGCGTTTACTATAACAGTTCAGCGAACCACCGGCTGAATCTGTACGCCATTAATTGCTGATGATATAGTATCAGGAATCAGGGAAAAATCTGCGACAAGTGAGGATGGTTTTTTTCTGCTGTCGTCCTGGGAAAAAGGAACAAAGTAATAATTTTTCATATTCATAAGCATTCCGATATTTTTCAGAGAACCGGCAAGAGCATCATTGGTGGATATATTCAGTATTACTGGCTTTGAGTTTCTCAGATGTGATTTTACAGCCATTGTCACCGGTGAGTCCGTAATACTGCCTGCAAGTTTTGCCAGGGTATTTCCGGTACACGGTGCTACCAGCATAACATCTGTCATTTTTTTCGGTCCTATCGGTTCAGCATCTTCAATTGTCATAACCGGTCTTCTCCCGCATATTTCCGTTATTTTTTCTATATTATCCGCGGCAGTTCCAAAACGTGTATCTGTACTGCTGCCTGAAAAAGACAGAACCGGAATAATCTCAGCATTCATTTCTCTCAGTATTTTCATTTGCTCGAACGCACGACTGAATGTACAGAAAGAACCTGTAACAGCAAAACCTATCTTTAGTCCGTCAAAATTATTCATACAGCATACTCCTTTCCGAAATATAATCCATAACAGTATCCGCAATTATACATCCGGCAGTTTCCGGAGATTTTTTCCCCGGCAGCCCTGAAGCTCGAATAATTTTATGACCGTATTCAGATGCATAGCTTAAATCAATTCCGCCAGGAGAAGAAGCAAGTTCAATAATCAGGCAGTTCTTTTTTATCCTGAAAAGTGTCTCTTTTCCGATTATTACAGCTGGTACAGTATTAAAAATAACATCATATGATTCCGGATGCCCCATCGCATCAGCTATAGTTACCCCTCTGCATCCATATACAGATGCCCATACTATATCCGACTTTTTTCTGGCAGAAACAGTTACGCTGCATCCCATGGCACACAGAATTTTAGAGAGGACGCGTGCAATCCGTCCATATCCTGTAATAAGAATCTCTTTCCCGTACAATACTGAAGACAGCTCTTCCATAGCAATCTGCACTGCTCCCTCAGCTGTAGGAACTGCATTTCGTATGCTGAATTCTTCACATTTCAGGTAGTCATATATCTCTATATCCGAAGGCAGAAAAATTTTCTCCACTGTTTCATTTATCATTCCTCCGAAAACAATTCCTTTCCTTTTCATAAGAGACAGAAAACCTGAAAGATAAATTTTATTTTCCGAAAAAGGTGCATTTACAGTTTCCCCGTCCACTGTGGAAGGAGCCGGGAGCACAAGATAATCAAAATTTGTGCCTGTACCGGAAAAGTCATCTGTATATTTTACTCTGTCAGGTAGTTCAGAATTAAAAATATTACCGGTAAGATATACCGAATTACTACTGCCTTCAGCGAGCCGCCCGGCAGCATACTTCATACGCAGGTCCCCGCCCGCAACAAGAAAAGTTCTGTCCATAATTACCTCCGTTTTATTGCTATACATTATCTTATGTAAAAAATAAAAAAAGGTTCGTATTCTATAAAATCCCCTCAGGAACCTGATTCCTGAGGGGATTTAATTTATGTAAAATGCTGTTATTTACTGATTACACTGCTTCCAGTACTTTAACAAGAGGTGCACTTAACACACTTGTTGAGTGGGCAGAAATAGTTTCAGTAGCTCTTGGCATCAGATATCCGGTAAATGGCTAAAAAAATGCGGTACCACTAAAACGGTACCGCATTTTTTATTACTGCAAAGCTTTCTTAAGCAGATAATCCTCACTGTTATCAAAAATCGCCTTAACAGCTTCTTCATCAAACGGAATTATTAAATCAATATCATTTTTATTTACATTATCAGAACCTGCGTCAATAAATACCTCCCCCTCTTCATCAAGAAAAAGTGAACCGGAAAACAGCAGTTTGTATTCATTCGGAAATTCCATTTCTCCTACTCCCTGTGCTGATCCGTTTGTCTTTGTAAATCCGATTACCTTAACGTTTTCAAGTTTCTTCATTACATATACAAAATGATCAGAAGCACTCGCACTTGCGCTGTTTACCAGAATAGTAACTTTTCCGTCCCACAGACCTTTGCCTGTGATATAGTTTTCATTATTCACCGTAAATCTGCCTTCAGAATCTTTTTCATACATAGCCGTTTTATTATCCCATTTTGCATCACTGCAGTAATAAATCTCCTCTGATGCAGGTGCGAAAACTGAAACCAGGGATTCTGTCATTTTAGGATCTCCGCCGGAATTATCTCTTATATCGATAATTATATGATCCTTTCCCTGCTGCTTCATTTCAATAATCTTTTCCGCGATATTTTTTTCGAGTTTTGTAAATTCACCACTGTGCATTGCTTTACCGTCAGCCGCCATAAACTTAATACGAAAAGCGGAGGTTTTATCATCAATATCCTTCCACATCATATGTCCGGTCTCTATTCCTCCTTCAACAGCAGTAAGTGTATCTTTCAGTCTTCCGCTGTAATACGGTCCTGTACTTTTTAAAACTACTGATTTTTCAATATTGTTTTCATCATCAAAGTCAACTGTAATGCTGTCTCCGCCGGTACCACCACATATCAGCGTACGGAAAAAATTTCTTGTTTCTTTATCTGTGCACGAAAAATATTTCAGGTTTTCATCACTGATTTTTTCAGGTGAAACCCCGTTCCAGCCTTTGATAACTGTACCGTTTCTTATTCCTGATCTGTACGCCTCACTGTCTTTTTCCACATTAACAGCAACTGTTTTCCCGTCAGATAATGTCATCGGTGCAAATCCGTAGTCATTTCCAAGAACCTTATCCATCACTTCCGTTATTTTGCTATCATCGTACAGGTGATAGTAACTGACGTGTCCGTCATTAAACCGAGCACAGAATTCAGTCCATACCTGCAGATTTTCCGTCTCATCCTGGGTTCTGTTTACTTCCTGAAATTTTGGAAGAAACTCATTATACAGTTCATCAAAATCAATGTTTTTGTGCTCCGACAGCACATAATGCCTTTCCATATATGCAATGCCATCTTTAAAATCTCTTACATAGTCATATTTTCGATAACCCTCTGCATACGTACATAAAGGAACAGTTGCCAAAGCAAGCAAAGCTGAAAATCCACATACCGTCCTTCTGATCCTGCCGCTGTCTTTTATATATCCCTGTCTCTTATACACATCTCCGAGCCCACGAGACAGGCAGAA
>CAMCOJ010000254.1 GCA_945876405.1 uncultured Ruminococcus sp. | reverse complement strand
ACCTGTAACAGCTCCGCGGCCGGTAACAGAGCCACCTTCATCAGGTACGGGGTTTGCATGGCCGGTGCCGGGATTCTTTTCAGTGTGGAGTTCATACGGGTACAGAACATTTGACAACAGTTTTCACAAGGGAATAGATATTTCAGGCGGCGGAATAGCAGGAGCGGCAATCGTTGCAGCTGCTGACGGTGTTGTTGCCAGTGCTGTAACCGGATGTACACATAACTATTCCAAAAACGGAAGCTGCGGATGCGGAGGCGGTTACGGAAACTACGTTACCATCGTTCACAGCGACGGAACATATTCAACCCTGTATGCTCACTGTCAGTCAGTAGCAGTTTCGGCGGGGCAGTCCGTTTCAAAGGGACAGACAATCGGATATGTTGGAACAACAGGATATTCGACCGGAAATCACCTTCACTTTGAAGTTCACAAAAACGGAAATACAACTGACCCTATGAGCTACTACTGATAAGCGCGTGTTATTTAACAAGGAAAGAATGATTTTTTATGAAAACAGAAGAGAGCAGAAATACATTTGCGATTGTACTTTGTTCAGCACTGCTGACATTTTCAGTTACATATACAGGAATGAGATATCATTACTATAAGAATTACAAGGAGTATCAGCTTCTCTCAGAGGCTGAAAAACTTGTTAATGATAATTTTTATTTTACTGATAATATAGACAGTGAACTTCTTGTTGATTCAGCTGTGAGCGGTTATATAAGCGGACTTGATGACAAATATTCAAGATACCAGAGCGTAAAGCAGACTGAAGAAAGAAACGACAGTCATGCAGGACTTAAAGTGGGAATAGGTGTTACTGTTTCAGCCAGGGAAGACGGCTATATTGATATTGTTTCCGTCAGTGAAAACTCACCTTCTGAAAAAGCAGGTCTGAAGGGCGGAGATGTAATAAAACTTATTGACGGAAATGATGTTAAGGAACTGGGTTACAACGAGTCGGTGGAATATATAAAAGACGGTGAAGAGAATACTGTTATAAATATTACGGTTGAACGCGAAGGAAGACTGACAGAAATACCAGTAAAACGTGAGAAGATAGAAATCATCACAGCCGAGGGAATTATGCTTGAAGACAATATCGGGTATATTTCCATAACTCAGTTCAACGAGAAAACACCTGAACAGATGAAAAAATATTTTAATCAGTTTGTTTCAGAAGGTGCGAAGGGCATTGTTTTTGATGTAAGGAATAACAGCGGCGGACTGGTTTCAGCAGTTGAGCAGTGTCTTGATCCGCTTTTGCCTGAAGGTGATATTGCCGTTGCGGTTTACAGTGACGGAAGTGAAACTGTTATTGCCAAGTCCGATGCTGAGGAAACTGATATGCCGATGGTGGTTCTTATGAATGAAAATTCCGCAAGCGGAGCTGAACTGTTTGCGGCATCACTGAGGGATTTTAAAGACACAAAACTTGTTGGTACAACGTCATACGGCAAGGGAATAATGCAGGATACCTTTAATTTAAGTAACGGAAGTACAGTTATACTTACTGTTGCCCAGTACAAAACAACAAAGTCAGAATGTTATCACGGCGTCGGACTTGTTCCGGATTATGAAGTAACAAATGAAGGAACTGATGAGGACATCCAGCTGATGAAGGCTGTTGAAATACTAAAAAACGAGAATAATTAAAAAAGCTATGTATTGACAACATAAATTTGATGTAATATAATATAATAGCATATATAACAAAACTGATACTGAGGAGTGTGCAATTATGGCAGAAAAGAAGCAGATGTCCCGTGAGGGTTATGAAAAACTTGAAAAAGAGTTAGATTATCTTATAACAGTCAGAAGAGCAGAGGTTGCTCAGAAACTTAAAGAAGCAAGATCATTCGGCGACCTTTCAGAAAACGCAGAATACGATGAAGCCAAGAACGAGCAGGGTATCCTCGAAGCAACAATTGCCGAGATGGAAAATACTCTTGCAAATGCAGAGGTTGTTGATGATGACAGCATTTCAACAAATGAAGTAGGTGTAGGTTCAACAATCGAAATCAAGCGCGTTGACAAGGATAAAACAGAAAAGTTCAAGATTGTAGGTACAACAGAGGCTAATCCGGCTGAAGGAAAGATTTCAGATGATTCACCAATCGGCAAGGCTGCAATAAAGAAGAAGGTTGGAGATGTATTTACAGTTGAAGCTCCCGTAGGAGAACTTCAGTTTGAGGTAATCTCTATTTCAAAGTAAGAAAGGCAGGATTATATTTTAATGAGCGAAAATCAGAAAAATGATCAGCTTCAGGAAGAAGTTCAGGAACAGGATATTAATATATTAAAGAAAGACAGACTTGACAAGCTTGCAGCACTTCGTGAAGGCGGTTATGATCCTTATCAGGTTACAAAGTTTGACGTAACAGGAAAGGCTGCAGAACTTAAGGCAGAATACGAAAAGAAGGAAAGCGAACTTAAGGCTGCAGCAGGGGATGACGAGGAAAAATTCAACTCATCTCTGGAAGCTCTTCATGAAAACAGGGTTCGCATTGCAGGTCGTATCATGAGCTGGCGCGATATGGGTAAGGCAAACTTTATTGATCTGCGTGACGATACAGACAGGATCCAGGTATATATCCGTTCAAATGATATCGGCGCAGATATCTTCAAGGATTTCAAGAAAAAATGGGATATCGGTGATATCGCAGGAATCGAAGGCTTTGTTTTCAGAACGCGCAAGGGCGAGATTTCAGTTCACGCAACAAGTATTCAGCTCCTTTCAAAATCACTTCTTCCGCTTCCTGAAAAGTGGCACGGACTCAAGGATCAGGATACAAGATACCGCCAGAGATATGTTGATCTTATCTGCAATCCTGACGTAAAGGATACATTTGTAAAGAGAAGCATGATTCTCAGAGAGATCAGACAGTACCTTGACAATCTCGGTTATCTTGAAGTTGATACACCTGTTCTCCACACACTTGAAATCGGCGCAGCCGCAAGACCTTTTGTAACACACCACAATGCACTCGACCTCGATATGTATCTCCGTATTGAAACGGAACTCTACCTTAAGAGACTTATCGTAGGCGGTTTTAACAAGGTTTACGAAGTAGGACGTATCTTCAGAAACGAAGGTATGGATACATCGCACAACCCTGAATTTACATCAATCGAAATGTATCAGGCATTCACTGACTACAAGGGTATGATGGACCTTATCGAAGATATGTACATCACAATCACAAGAAAAATCTGCGGTACTGATGTTATTACATATCAGGGCGTTGAAATCAACATGGGCGGTCCATGGGAAAGACTCACAATGATCGAGGCTGTAAAGAAATATGCCGGTGTCGACTATAACGAGTGGAAGACAGACGAAGAAGCAAGAGCATGTGCAAAGAGCAAGGGCGTTGAAGTTGAAGAAGGCGCAAATGCCACAAAGGGACACGTTCTTATCGCATTCTTCGAAGAATTTGTTGAAGACAAGCTTATTCAGCCTACAATCATCTATGATTATCCGGTTGAAAACTCACCGCTTGCCAAGAGAAAGCCGTCAGATCCTGCATTTACAGAGAGATTTGAATACTTTATCTACGCAAGGGAAATGGGTAACGCATTCTCCGAACTTAACGATCCGATTGACCAGAAGGAACGTTTCGTAAAGCAGGTTGAAGCTAAGCGTGCACAGGGGGCAAACGCAGAAGTTGACGAAGACTTCGTAACAGCCCTCGAATACGGCATGCCACCAACAGGTGGTCTCGGCTTCGGTCTCGACCGTCTCGTTATGCTCCTCACAGACAGCGCTTCCATCAGGGACGTACTCCTCTTCCCTACAATGAAGCCGATTGAAAAGTAACTGAGGTAAGTACAAAGGCTGAGTGAGCCTGTGGCTTTGCATTACGAAAAAATACGACAATAAATATATAAAAAAACGGAGCAGCTTTTGAGTTGCTCCGTTTTTTATACTCAGGTTTGTATTATTTGAGATAATCATGTGTTTAACTTATACAAGGGAATCCTGCAAAATAAGAAAAAAATAAATCTTTCAATTCAGGGGCAGTTCACTCTCGCTTTTGATAAGCACACTTGATTCATATTTTCACCCAATATACATTGTTATACG
>CAMCOJ010000253.1 GCA_945876405.1 uncultured Ruminococcus sp. | reverse complement strand
AGATTTCTGCCTGTCTCGTGGGCTCGGAGATGTGTATAAGAGACAGGCTTGTGGGACTTAAAGGTTTTGAAAAAAGGCATCCGAAACAGCTTTCCGGCGGTCAGCAGCAAAGAGTTGCCATAGCAAGAGGACTATCGGTGGATCCTGACATCATATTTATGGACGAACCATTCGGTGCGCTTGATGCCATTACAAGAATGAAACTTCAGGATGATATGCTGAAAATATCAGGGGAACAGAAAAAAACAATTATTTTCGTCACTCATGATATTGAGGAAGCTGTTTATCTCGCTGACAGAATTGTTGTTATGACAGCAAACCCGGGAAGAATAAAAAGCATAGTAAAGGTTCCCCTCGGAAGCAACAGAAACCGTACAAGCAGTAACTTTCTCTATGTACGAGACAAGATTTTTGAACTGTTTAATCTCAAGACTGAAGAATATATTGATTATGTAATTTAAGGAGCAGACTTATGAGCGAACATAAACACAGTCATCACGACCATAACGAACACCACCACGATAACGATATTGCACACATTCATTCACACAGAAATCTGATTGGATTTGATGAACATGGTATACCAACAGTTACATTAAAAGCATCTCATCACGACGGTGAGGAGGATGATCCGCAGGCATTTATAAAGGACTATATGAATGCTGTAAGCGAATACAGAAAAACATTTCCCTCCAGGCAGGATGTAATCGAACAGACACCGGACCCGGCGGTAAGAGAAATGATCCTCAGAATGGAACAGCTTGGAATCGACACATGTTTTGACAGATTTGACCAGCAGAAACCGCAGTGTAACTTCGGTTTAGCCGGAATCTGCTGTAAAATATGCAATATGGGACCGTGCCGTATCACTCCAAAGTCACCGAAAGGAGTTTGCGGAGCAGACGCAGACCTGATAGTTGCGAGAAATCTTCTTCGTTCCGCAGCAGCAGGTGCTGCCCAGCATGGCATGCACGCAAGAGAAGTAATGCTTGCATTAAAGTATGCAGCAGAAGGAAAACTTGATATTCCTATTCTCGGAGAACAGAAAATCCGCTCAACAGCTGAGGCATTTGGCATTAAGCAGAAAAACCGGCAGCTGAAAAATGTTGCAAAGGATCTTGCAGAGGCCCTGCTTGACGATCTTTCAAGGAGTGTGCCTGATGAGTACAAAACCATTTCAGCCTGTGCACTGCCTGAACGTCAGAAAGTATGGAAAGACCTTGATATTCTCCCGGTAAGTGCCTATCATGAGGTATTTGAAGCCTATCACAAATCAGGATGTGCAACTGACGGTGACTGGAAATCAGTAATGCAGCAGTTTTTAAGATGCGGACTTGCATTTACATTTTCAGGAGTTGTAGGTGCATCTATAGCCACAGACGCACTCTTTGGTGTTGGTGACAGGGTTACTTCAAAGGTAAATATCGGTGCTCTTGAAAAAGGTTATGTAAATATAGCCGTTCACGGTCATCTGCCACTGCTTGTAAGTCAGATAGTTGAAGCCGGAAAACGTGAAGACCTCATCGAACTCGCAAAGTCAAAAGGTGCAAAAGGAATCAGATTTTACGGAATATGCTGTTCAGGACTTTCGGCAATGTACAGATACAGCGGCGTGATCCCTCTTTCAAATGCAGTTTCTGCAGAGCTCGTACTCGGAACAGGTGCACTTGATTTATGGGTTGCCGATGTTCAGGATGTCTTTCCTTCAATCATGGAGGTTGCAAAATGCTTTAAAACCGTTGTCGTTACTACAAGTGAATCAGCAAGACTTCCAGGTGCTGAACGTTTTGAATATGATCACCACCATTCAAATATCGGTGAAACAAAGATACTTGCAGAAAAAATTGTCAGAAGGGCAATTGAAAGCTTTGAATCAAGAAAAGGAATACCTGTATACATTCCACCTTATGAAGTTGAAGCCGAAGTCGGATTTTCCGTTGAATATATTCACAGACGTTTTGGCAGCATGAAACCTCTTGCCGATGCAGTTAAGAGCGGAAAGATTCTTGGCATCGTAAATATGGTTGGCTGTAACAATCCAAAAGTTCTCTACGAAAAATGTATAGTAGATGTTGCTGACACACTTCTGAAAAACAATGTACTTATACTTTCAAACGGATGCGCATCGTTCCCGTTAATGAAACTCGGATACTGTGCAGTTTCAGGCAAGGAAAAAGCCGGCGAAAGTCTGAGAGAATTCCTCGAACCTGATCTGCCTCCTGTATGGCATGTCGGTGAGTGTATCGACAACACACGTTCAAGCGGAATTTTTGCAGGCGTGGCAAATGAACTCGGACACAATATGTACGAACTTCCTTTTGCATTTTCATCACCTGAGTGGGGCAACGAAAAAGGAATTGATGCAGCACTCGGATTCAGACTAAACGGAATCAGTTCATACCACTGTGTTGAAGCACAGATTTTCGGTTCAAAAAATGTTATAGAGTTCTTAAAATACGGAACGCTTGAAATTCTCGGCTCAACTATGAATGTAGATACAGATCCTGTTGCTCTTGCAGAAAAAATCATTTCCGATATGAAGGAAAAACGAAGAAAACTTGGCTGGGACAAGTAACAGACGGAGGAATATAATTATGGCATGCTTTATAGTACCTGCAACCGAAGCGGTTGCAACTACCTTATTATCAAAGGTTATTAAAAAGAAAAAACAAGAGACGGAAAAAACAGATGTAAGTTTCAGTAACCGTCTTGACAGACTTAACGGTTTGCTGTGGGGCGGTTCCGGTCTCCTTGCTTTCGAGCATTTCTGGCACGGAGAAATACAGCTTTCTCCCCCTTTTCTGACTGCAGCAGCAGAATCCGAATCAGCCCGTACAATGCTGTATGAGATGTCAACTTCAGGTGTGGCTATGGCTGCAGTTGTTACAGTTACCTGGGCTGTCAGTGTCATTATTGAAAAAATAATAAAGGAAAGAGATTCAAAAAGCACTGATTTTAAGGAGGCGGATTTATGACTCTGCTTATCACTATGACTGCCGCTGTAATATCCACACTGATCTGGTATACAAACAAATCTGCAAGAGAAATGAAATGCAGTATTCTCTGCTATATGTTCTGGGGTGCATCACTGATGTGGCTTGTCGATGCCGCTGTTGAATACTTTGAAAAAGGCGCAGCATTTTTTCAGCCTTCAGCCGCTGAAATGCTCAACGATACATTTCTCGGACTTTCAGTTACCGTTCTGGCACTTGTTGTATGGGTTGTTTATGTTCTGATAAAGGATCCTTTTATGACACGTAAAAAACTTTAAAACATCAAAAACGCTTCACTCTCCGGTTTTATATTCCGGAAAGTGAAGCGTCTTTTTCTTTTCAGAAAGCCTTTTTTCAATTGTTTTTGACTATACTTCGATGATTCATCGTTTTGCCCTGTGTAATAAGTAAACCAGCAAATGTCTCAGTTTTGGTTCTGCTTCACAAGGTCACATTCTCTGAGCATATCATCTATTTTTACAACCCAGTTTATATTTTCAACGGCCGGAATATTAAAATAACTGTTCCCTAATAAACTTACAAAACCTTTTCTTACTTCATCGTTGGGAAAATCAAGTCTGTATAACTTTCGCCTTTTATCATAATCCTTAATTGTAAGATATCCGCTCTGATAAAGCATAGCAAGAGGATCTTCAGCATCCGCTCTGTAATCAATAAAATACTTTCTTTCATAAGGTATGCTGATAAGTTTCTGCATATTTACATTATGACCTTCAAGAAGTTTTGCCAGATAAGTAGGAGTACCAGATTCGTACCAGAAATCTTCTGTTTCCATTTCATTAAATGCTTTTAACAGACTGTAAGGATTATATATATCTGCATTCAGATTCCTACTAAAATGATATCCGTCATACTGCTTCTTCAGTTCTGCTTTCATTTCTTCAACTGAGTGTTCTTTGGCTTCTGCAAGTTCAATGATTGACTTGTCAAAATATGAATACAGTTCGTCCTCTGTTATTCCGCATATTGCATCAAATCTGCTGTCCATACTGATATCCTGCAGATTATTCAGTCCTGAAAATACTGATACCTGACTGAATTTTGTTACTCCTGTGAGAAATACAAAACGAAGAAATCTGTCTGCAGCCTTAAACG
>CAMCOJ010000252.1 GCA_945876405.1 uncultured Ruminococcus sp. | reverse complement strand
GATTTATAATATATCGATAAATATTATACCAATATATTAAAATATCTATTGCACTACAATTTCAATTATGATATAATAAAGTAAATATGTTAAGTAGGAGAGGTGTATTCTATGAATAAAATTTCTATCATCGGCGCCGGCAGTGTCGGCTCAACAATCGCATACACACTGACTGTTCAGGGTGTTGCGTCTGAAATCGTATTAATCGATATCAACACTGCAAAAGCAGAAGGTGAAGCTCTCGATATCCTTCAGGGCACACCGTTATGCAGCCCTTGCAACATCTACCAGGGCAGCTATGAAGACGCAAAGGATTCTGACATTGTTATCCTTACATCAGGCATCGCAAGAAAACCGGGTCAGACAAGACTCGAACTTGCTCAGACAAATGTAAACATCACAAAGTCAATCATCCCTGAGATCACAAAGCATGCTCCAAATGCATTCTACATTATCGTCAGCAACCCTATCGACGTTCTGACATACACATTCTGCAAGCTTTCAGGTATTCCTGAAAACCGTATCATCGGTTCAGGCACAACAATAGACACTTCACGTCTCCGCGCAAAGCTCAGCGAATGCTACAACGTAAGCCAGAACAATATCCACGCATATATTTTCGGTGAACACGGCGATTCATCATTCGTTCCGTGGTCTCTTGCAAATATTGCAGGTGTTCCGATTGCTGAATGCAGCAAGTTCTTCGGCACTGAAGAGCTTAACTACGAAGAGATTGAAACTTTCGTAAGAACATCAGGTGCACAGGTAATTCAGCGTAAGGGCGCTACATTCTATGCTATCGCTGTTTCCGTATGTCACCTCTGTGAACAGATTCTTCACGGAATCGACACTGTTCTCCCTGTATCAACAATGATGCACGGTGAATACGGCGTTGACGATGTCTGCTTAAGCACACTCAACCTCGTAGGCAAGGAAGGCGTACGCTGCAAGGTAAACGTTCCTCTCACAGAAGAAGAACAGATAAAGCTTCGCAAGAGTGCTGACGCACTCAAGGAAGTAATCAAAAGTCTCGATATCTGATTAAGGAGTAAAAACTATGGAATATCGTATAGAACATGATTCTATGGGCGAAATGAAAGTTCCGGCAGACCGTCTCTGGGCTGCCCAGACACAGAGAAGCCATGAAAATTTCGAAATCGGTGTTGACATTGAAACAATGCCAAGAGAAATTACTCATGCTTTCGGAATCCTCAAAAAAGCTGCCGCTCTTGCTAACCACGAGTTAAAAAGCGAAAAGATGACAGCTGAAAAGCTTGAAGTTATCTCAAAGGCATGCGACGAAGTTATCTCAGGCTCACTTAACAGCCACTTCCCGCTTGTTGTATGGCAGACAGGTTCAGGCACACAGTCAAACATGAACGCAAACGAAGTTATCGCTAACCGCGCTAACCAGCTTGCCGGCAAGAAGCTCGTTCATCCTAACGATGATATCAACATGAGCCAGTCATCAAATGACACTTTTCCTACTGCTATGCACATCTCAGCAGTTATCGCAATAGAAGACAAGCTTCTTCCTGCAATCGAAACACTTGTTGCAACATTCAAAAGACTTGAAGCTGAAAACGAAGGAATCGTTAAGTCAGGCCGTACACATCTTCAGGATGCAACACCTATCAAGTTCAGCCAGGAAATCAGCGGTTGGCGTTCAAGCCTCGAAAGAGACGCAGAACTCCTCAGAATGGCAGTTAAGCCGCTTCATGAACTCGCTCTTGGCGGTACAGCAGTAGGTACTGGTCTTAACACACCTAAGGGCTTCTCCGAACTCGTTGCAGCCAAGGTTGCAGAACTTACAGGAAAGCCTTTCGTAACAGCAGAAAACAAATTCCATGCTCTTACTTCAAAGGATGAACTCGTATTTGCACACGGTGCAATAAAGGCGACTGCATGTGACATGATGAAGATTGCCAACGACGTACGCTGGCTCGCATCAGGTCCTCGTGACGGCCTCGGTGAGATTCACATTCCTGAAAACGAACCTGGTTCATCAATTATGCCAGGCAAGGTTAATCCAACTCAGTGCGAAGCTGTAACAATGGTTGCCGTTCAGGTTATGGGCAACGATGCTGCAGTTTCTATAGCAGCTTCCCAGGGCAACTTCGAGCTTAATGTATTTATGCCGGTTGCTGCATACAACTTCCTTCAGTCTGCACGTCTTCTTGCTGAAGCTATTATTTCCTTCAACAAGAACTGTGCAGTAGGCATTACAGCAAACAAGGAAAAGATGCACCACAATCTTCATAATTCACTCATGCTTGTAACTGCACTCAATCCGTATATTGGTTATGAGAATGCTGCAAAGACAGCTAAAAAAGCTTACAAGGATAACATTTCTCTCAGGGAAGCCTGTGTTGAACTCGGTTTCCTTACAGAAGAAAAATTTGATGAGGTTTTCCATCCTGAACAGATGGTATAAACCTTACAGTATTGGAGGTAAACAATGAAAGTCAGTTATTTCCCGGGCTGTACCCTCCGTACAAAGGCAAAAGATCTTGATAACTACGCTCGTAAGTGCGCTGAGATTCTCGGCGTAGAGCTCTGTGAAATCAAGGACTGGCAGTGCTGCGGCGGCGCCTTCGTTTCTGCTAAGGACGAAGTTGCTTCCAAGCTCTCCAGTGTCCGCGCTCTTGCTGCTGCAAGAGATGCAGGACAGCCGCTTGTTACGGTTTGTTCAGCATGCCACAACGTTATCAAGCAGACTAATGACGCTATGCAGAACGATGAAGAATTTGCCGCAAAGGCAAATCTCTACATGTCACAGGATAAGGATCCTTCAGAAGCTTACAACGGTGAGACTGAAGTATATCACTATCTTGAACTTCTTCGCGACGTAGTCGGCTTTGACAAGATCAAAGAAGCAGTTAAGAATCCGCTTACAGGTAAAAAGATTGCCGCTTACTACGGATGCATGCTTCTCCGTCCGGGCAAAGTTATGAACTTTGATGATCCGGAAAACCCAACAATTATCGAAGACTTCATCAGAGCACTCGGTGCTGAGCCGGTAATCTACCCTGCAAGAAATGAATGCTGCGGCGGTTATGTAATTCTTGAAGATGCAAAGTCAGCTGAAAAGAAGAGCAATAAGGTTTCAGAAAGCGCTGCAAACCACGGTGCTGAAATCATCGTTACAGCCTGCCCTCTCTGCAAGTACAACCTTGAAAAGAACGGCAGCTCAGTTCCTGTTGTTTACTTTACTGAGCTTCTCGCTGAAGCACTCGGTGTAAAGGAGGATACAGATGCTGAATAAAACAGAGCGTCAGAAGGAACAGATTCTTCGCATGAGCGGCGTAAACCCGCTTAAGTGTATGCGCTGCGGCAAATGCTCAGGTACATGTCCTTCATACGACGAAATGGAATATCATCCACATCAGTTTGTATACATGGTTGAAACAGGAGATATTGAAACTCTCAGAAATTCTGATTCAATCTACAAATGTCTTTCCTGCTTCGCCTGCGTAGACAGATGTCCGAGAGGCGTTGAACCTGCAAAGATTGTTGAAGCAGTAAGACTTACAGTTATCCGTGAAAAAGGCGTAAGCCGAATCACTCCAAACGAAATTCCGGCACTCCTCGATGACGAAACTCCACAGCAGCTTCTCATGAGTGCTATGAGAAAATACAATAAGTAAGAAAGGAGAAATATAATCCCATGCAGAGAATCGGAGTATTTGTCTGTCACTGCGGTACTAATATTGCCGGAACGATAGACGTTAAAGCAGTTGCTGAAGCACTGAAGAGCGAACCGGGTGTTGTTTTCTCCACAGACTATCAGTACATGTGTTCACAGGCAGGTCAGGATATAATCAAGGACGCCATCGCTGAACACAAACTCACAGGCATCGTAGTATGTTCATGTTCACCACGTATGCACGAAAATACATTCCGTAAGACAGCAGCTGCTGCAGGACTTAACTCATACATGGTTGAAATCGCAAATATCCGTGAACAGTGTTCATGGGTTCACAAAGAAATGCCGATTGGCACAGAAAAGGCTATTATTCTCGGTAAGGCAGCTATTGCCAAGGTAAGCCTCAACGCTCCTCTCACACCGGGCTGTCTCTTATACACATCTCCGAGCCCACGAGACAGGCAGAAATCT
>CAMCOJ010000251.1 GCA_945876405.1 uncultured Ruminococcus sp. | reverse complement strand
ATTTCTGCCTGTCTCGTGGGCTCGGAGATGTGTATAAGAGACAGGTATTTGATATTTTAGTTGGATTTGTAGGCGCCCCTATGGAAGAAGCAAGAATATCTACCAAAGTACTTATTTCATCAATATTTTGAATAGCATTTCGCTCAACCACATCCTTAATATAAACATTGGTAAAAATATTTTTAAGATACTCAGCCTTCTGACGTTCCACAGAGAATAGTGCCACCTGTGGTAAACCGCCGTATATCATATACTCCTCCCAGGCATCATCATAATCTCCGTCGAAAGCTGCATAGAACTCTGCAAATGACAACGGATAAATTCTGATTTCATCTCCTCTGCCCCTGAATTCAGTTACAATATCGCTGGATAAAAATTTAGAATTACTGCCGGTTACATACACATCAATATTGCTAATACGAATCAAACTGTTCAGCACTTCCTCAAATCGGGGCATAAACTGTACTTCGTCCAATAGCACATAATACTTCCGGTCATCTTTTATTGCATCTTTAATATATTGATAACACTTCTTTGGATCTCTCAGTTCGTCATTTTCAATGCCATCTAACGCAATCTCAATAATGTGATCATTATCCACACCAATCTCCAGTAAGTATTTCTTAAACAGCACAAACAAAAGGAATGATTTGCCAGATCTCCTGATTCCCGTGATAATCTTGATCATTCCATTATCTTTTCGTATTTTTAACTGTTCAAGGTATGAATCTCTTTTAATCTCCATAGTGTCACTCCTTATTTTCGTGCATTGCACGATTTTTAGTAATGCCATTTTTTTTATTTATTATTTCAACAAACATTTCAGTCATATTTTATCTTAAAATAATCAAGATACTTTCTGAATCTGTCCTGTGCAGTAAGAATTGTGTCGGTGAGATATCCTTTTTCTCTGCTCCATTCCTTCAGACCACGATAGTAAAACATTTTCAGATCATCGCTTATTATAAACGGAACAATATTGTTTTTCAGACATTCCTTGAACATTATTAGTCTTCCGACACGACCGTTTCCATCCTGAAAAGGGTGGATTTTTTCAAATTTGTAATGAAAATCTATAATATCATCCAGAGATACACGTTCATGTTCATTATACACTAAAAGAAGTTCTCTCATTTTTTCGGCTGTTTCTTCCGGTGATGCTGTTTCTGAACCACCGACTTCATTGGAGTATCTTTTATACTTTCCAACTGCAAACCATTCCTTTCTGCTGTCTGCAGTACCGCTTTTTAATACGAGATGGAGTTCTTTGATAAGTTTTTGGGAAAGTTTTTTTTCTGCATTATCTATTACTATATCAATACATCTGAAATGGTTCACCGTTTCAACAATATCATCCACATTTACAGCTTCATTTTCAAATCCGAGAGTGTTTGTTTCATAAATATATCTTGTCTGGTCATGAGTAAGTCTGCTGCCTTCAATATGATTTGAATTGTATGTCATATCCACCTGTATTTTGTTATATATCCCGCCTCTTCGACTGTCAGCTTTTTCATCACGCAGTATTTCAAGTAACGTTTCCGGAGCTTTTACCTTTATTCCTTTACGCTCCGGTTTAACGGCATTTTCAGGAATATTCCACGTTTTTCCTGTTATAAATGCATCCGGGATACGCCCTGTGTTGCAGTAATTCCGCACACTTCTTTCAGAAATTCCCCATTTTTTCGCTGTTTCTGAAACAGATAAATACTTCATGCTATCTCCTCCTGATATTACTATACCACATTACCGGCAAAATATCAACAAATACTTTTTGAATTCAATCGTTTTTTTGCCGATAACGGCAAATAATCACGGCGGGAAAATATTTATCCGCCGGTTTTGTCCGAATAGTAAAGCTTCCCCCAGGTCTTTTTGCCCTTTCTGCCTTTTATGATGTATTCTCTCATGTGATTACTCCTTTGGATTTTAAAATAATTTGTTGTTTTTATTATAACATTTTTCGCCTGTTTTGACAATAAAAAAATCAGCTGCCGGAGAGCCGGCAGCTGGTTGGAGTATTATTTAGAGTTTTTAAAATTTTCCTCTGAAACTGAGTTTCCGAAAACATTATTTAGTTTATTCATATATTCACCATGGAGACCATAATTGCTACCGTCACCAGGGAAAATTGCTGAACTAATCCCACAATTATAAAATGCGAAATCTCCAATACTGTTTTCACAATAATCGGTTCCATCGAATCCAACTGTACATCCCATTATAATAAGTTGTCCGGTTATATAAGAATAATCATAATCAAAACCGTTTTCCTTATAATGCATCATAAATTTCGAACCTATTTTTTTGACATTACCACCAATAACAATATTATTAAACTTTGAATAATTGAATATTGCATCTTTTCCGTTACCCAGAGTTCCGTCCGATTCCGAAGTTCCTTCGATTTTCAGTAAAGCAGGATTTGTTGAATTTGCACTGAATTTATAGAAAGCATCAGCTCCAATTGTTGTTACTGTTTGCGGAATTATAAATTCTGCTTGTGAACCATCAGTTGTTTTATGGTTTGTATAGAAGTTCGTACATCCACTGAATGCTTTTTTCCCTATATTTCGTATTCCGTTATTCCCCTCTGTTTTAAAATATAATTCACCATCCAGACCAGAACAATTTTCAAACGCTGATTCTTCGATAACTGTAACATTGGCTCCTATATTAACATTTCCGGTGATAAGAGAATTATTTGAAATAAAGTTTTCTTCAATCAGACGTGTATTCCAGCCAATTGTTATATCCTTGAACTTAGAATTATTAAAAATATTTTTTCCAATCATCTGATATTCAGTGTTACCAACTGTTTTAGTTCCTGATGAACCTTCAATCTTCAGGAAACCAGGGCTTTGCGTGTTGCTGGCAAAACTGTTAAATGCATTCTGTCCAATATTCTTCACGCATGGAGGAATTCGAAGTCCTTGAGAAAATTTTACACATCCTGAGAATGCCTCATCTCCAATATTTTCAACTCCATCATTCAATACTCCTGTTTCAGAGTTATAATCAAGTCCAAGAGTAAGCACCCCGTCAAAACCTGAACAATTATAGAAGGCCTGCCTCCATACTGAATCAACTGTAGATTCAATGGTCAGATTTCCTGTAAGTTTTGAATAAATACCGTTATCATTTTTAAATGCCTCTTCAGCCAGACACGATACATTTCTGCCTATTGTTACGTTTTTAAACTGAGCATTGTCAAATATCTGAATTGTCGGATACTTTCCATTAACAAGAGGCGAAACTGATCCGAACGCCTGATCAGTCGGATTAGAAGAACCATAGATTTTAAGTGCTGGTATTTTTGAGGTTTCTCTGGTCGATGAACACATTCCCGAGAAGGCGTGTTCACCGATACTTACAACACTTTCAGGAACAATAAACTCAGCCTGTCCACCGTTTTCCGGTGTAAAATTATCATAGAACTTTGTACAGCCCGCAAAGGCATTAGCTCCAATGGTAAGCGGTCTCGGTTCAGATGTACTCTGCTGACTTGAAACGTATGAATCGTCACGCAGATTAAGCTGACCATCAAACGGGCAGTTTTTAAAAGCTTCATTACCAATATAGGTCACACCTCTTCCTATAGCCAGTGTTCCGCTCCACTTGTCATATAATCTGTTCTTATCATTGTTCTCGTTTATAAATGCTCTATCTTCAATTCTGTTAACAGTTCCGCTTATGAATACATCTTTAAATTGTGAACCTATAAAAATCTCATGATCAATTGACGAGCCATTGTTTGAGCTTCCTCCCCATATTTTAAGTGCGCCGGCATCTTCTGGTTTTGCCTTTGCCGCAAAATGATAAAATGCATCTCCGCCCATCGATTTCATTGTATATGGGATAACAAGAGTACCTGACATATTTTCACAATTTTTAAACGCATAGTTACCTATCTCTCTAAGCTTTGGTTCACTGGCACTTCTTGAATCTGTATTTTCCCCGAGAATAAGACGACCTGTAAATGCACAGCTCTCGAATGCAGACACTCCAATAGTTTCAATACTGTTGCTTAAGCTTAGTCCGCCAGTAATATGAGTATAGTCATACCAGTATTCAACCCCATCATATGTAAACTTACTTCCATTTACACTCGAATTCAGCATATTGTGCATAAAAT
>CAMCOJ010000250.1 GCA_945876405.1 uncultured Ruminococcus sp. | reverse complement strand
TATTAATAAAATGATTATAGTGAAAGTCAAATTTATTTTGACGTTCACTATAAATTATCTTTTAGGAGAAAGTAATGAAAACAGAAAGCATTTTATCTGAGCTTAGCAATGTTTACGGTGTATCCGGTGATGAATCCGGAGCAGCACTGAAGGCTGCTGATATTCTTATGAAATTAACAGGACTTAAAAGTGATTATTCCTGCGGAAATGTTATAACCAATATCGGAGAACGCAGTGAAGAAAAAAAACACGTTCTTGTTGATGCACACATTGATGAAGTGGGAATGATCTGTTCGTATATTGATGATGAGGGATTTGTTGTTCCCGGCAATATCGGCGGCATGGATTACAGAATACTTCCGGCACAGAAAGTAGTGATTCATGGGAAAAAAGAAATTCCCGGGGTGATTTCGACTGTTCCTCCTCATCTTACTGAAGGCGGGAACGTGATTAAGAATATGGATAAAGTAAGAATTGACACGGGATACAGTGCCGGTGAACTTAAAAAATATGTATCTCCCGGAGATACAGTTTCCTTTGATGTAAGTTTTAAAAAACTTCTCGGGACACGTGTAACCGGAAAGTCTCTTGATAACCGTGCCGGGGCAGCTGTTCTTATAAGGCTTGCAGAACTGATTAAGGACGATAATCTTAACTGCAGTGTTACACTCCTGTTTTCATCTGCTGAAGAAATTGGTGAACGCGGTGCTGCAACAGCCTGTTTTGAAATAAATCCTGATTATGCACTTACTGTTGATGCAAGTTTTGCACTGACACAGGATGACAGTCCGGATAAATGTGGTGTTATGGGAAAAGGACCAATGATAGGCATATCACCTTCACTTTCGCGCGAGGTGTCAGACATGCTTATTGAAGCTTCAGAAACTTCGGGTATCAGCTATCAGACCGAAGTGATGAGCGGTATGACCGGCACAAATGCTGACAGATTTTCCGTAAGTCGCTGCGGTGTAAAAACCGGTACACTGTCATTTCCGATAAAATACATGCATACGCCTGCTGAGACGGCAGATATAAGGGATATTGAAAATACAGCAGTCCTTGCTGCAGAATTTTTAAGGAGGATAAAATAATGCTTGAACATCTCGAACCTCTTTGTTCCCTGTATGGAATTTCCGGAAATGAAAACCGTGTCAGAGACTATATACTGAGCAGGATTGAAGGGAAGTGCAGTGTCCGTACCGATAATCTCGGAAATATAATCGCTTTTCTGAAGGGAAAGAAAAAAACAGATAAAAAGGTTATGATAGCGGCTCATATGGATGAAGTCGGTATGATGATAACTAATATCAATGAAGACGGCACACTTTCTTTTGATACTGTGGGTGGTATAAATGATGACGTGATTGCCGGACGTCAGGTAATGATATATGAAAAAAATATTCAGAGTGTTGTTGGTTCAAAGGCTGTTCACAATATGACGGAAGAAGAAAGAAAAACGCCTCTGGCAGTGTCTTCGCTTTATATTGATATCGGAGCAGAGAATAAAGAAGAAGCGGAAAAATTTATTTCTCCGGGTGATTGTGTGACATTTATGAGCGGATTTGCCAGACTCGGAGGAGGAAAGGTCTGCAGCAAGGCTCTTGATGACAGGGCAGGATGTGCGGTTATGCTTGATCTTATTGATGAAGGCGTAGAGTATGACACATATTTTGTATTTACTGTTCAGGAAGAAATCGGACTCCGCGGTGCACAGACAGCAGCATTCGGTGTTTCTCCGGATTTTGCGATTGTACTTGAAACAACAACCGCTTCAGACATTGCCGGTGTGAACGGTGCAAAGAAGGTTTGTGAGCTTGGAAAAGGTGCTGTTGTTTCATTTATGGACAGGAGAACTGTTTATGACAGAGAACTGTATAATCTCGCTTTTTCTCTTGCTGAACAGAACGGTATTCCGTGCCAGACAAAAACACTTATAGCCGGTGGAAATGATGCCGGCGCGATTCACATATCAGGGAGCGGTGTACGAACAGCTGCAGTTTCGGCACCATGCAGATACCTTCATTCACCGTGCTGTGTCGCACAGTACTCTGATATTGAAGCATGCGAAGCTTTGACACGACTGCTGATAACAGGAATTAACGAATTATGATAAAATATATTACAGACATGGACCTTTCAGCTGTAGAAGCTCTTCATGAATGCTATTACGGAAGAAAGATACTTTCCTACTACAAATCATATGGTACAAAGTATGATTTCTGCAGGTTTTACGAGGTTGAACACGAAGGCACTGCAGCGTATATCGTACATTTCAATTCAGTGATGATAATCTGTGCCGACGGACCGCTTGAAACGGAAGAGCTTATCACATTTATCAAAATGAACAAGCCTTTTCGTGTTGAAGCACCGTGGATAGTTCTTCAGCATCTTTGCAAAACAGACGGTTACAAAATGCTAAAGAGAACCAGATTTGAATTTACTGATCACAGGCCGGATAATTTCGATGAGAGTAAGATAGAGATTAACCCGTCACTTGATGAGATTTACGACATTCTCCATGAAGGTTTTCCTACACTGGCAGACTATGGACTATGGATTACAGAACATTCTCACAAAATCAGACGCGGGCTGTCAAAAATTTATCTGTACAATCACTGTACAACTGCTACTGTCATATACGACATTGATGACCATGTTCTCATAGGTCAGGTTGCTACCAGAGCTGATGCGAGGGGCAGAGGTTATGCAAGGGATCTTCTGTACTGGATAGGTCATACACTCAGCCAGAACGGAAAAAAAGTAAGTTTGTTTGCTCTTGATTACCGTGAGAGCTTTTATCAGGAAATAGGCTTTAAGACTGTCAGCACTGAAAATGTTATTCAGGCTGAAATATAACGGAGGAAAATATGTTAAACAACGAATTTTTTAACTTTGATGAAAAACTGACCGGGATAGCAAGAGAAGCTGAAAATTCATGTTCTCTGAGTCTTGCCGGCTGTGATACCATTGCTGAATACAATGGTTCAAAGGTACTTTCAGCATTTATCCGCAACAGGGTAAGTGAGCAGTGTATGCATGGAAGTACAGGATACGGTTACGGAGATACAGGCCGTGATACTCTTGACCGCGTATATGCAGATGTGTTTGGATGTGAAGACGCTCTGGTCAGACACAACTTTGTATCGGGAACACATGCTCTTTCCGTTGCACTGTTCGGTATTCTTCGTCCGGGCGATAGAATGGTATCCGTCACCGGCTGTCCCTACGACACTCTTGAGGAGGTTATCGGTATCAGGGGCGAGAAAGGGAACGGTTCTCTTTCTGACTTTGGTGTTGAATACTCTCAGGTAGATCTTCTCCCTGATGGCAGACCGGATATGGACAGCATACTAAAAGCTGTACAGGGTGCAAAGGTGGCTTATATACAGCGTTCCAGAGGATACTCACTCCGACCTGCACTTACGATTGCTGATATCGAAAAAATAGCCTGCGGGATAAAGGTGGTAAGTCCTGATACGATTGTTATGGTTGATAACTGCTACGGTGAATTTGTTGAAAAGAAGGAGCCTGTTGAAGTTGGTGCTGACCTTATGGCAGGTTCACTTATAAAAAATGCCGGAGGTGCGGTCGCAAGGACAGGAGGATATATTGCAGGACGCAAAGATCTTGTTGAACTGTGCGCATACAGGCTTACATGTGTCGGAATGGGCAAGGAAGTAGGATGTTCACTTGACCAGAACAGAGAAATGTTCCTTGGTCTCTTTATGGCCCCTGATGTTGTTTCCGCAGCTGTCAAGACAGCCACATTTGCAGCCGAACTTTTCACAAAGCTTGGTTTTGAATGTTTCCCAAAGAAAACAGAACAGCGCGGTGATATTATAACAGTACTGAAACTTGGAAACGAAGAACTTCTAACAGCTTTCTGCCAGGGAATACAGAAAGGTTCTCCGGTTGATTCTTTTGTTTCACCTGAGTCATGGGATATGCCTGGCTATGACAGCAAGGTAATCATGGCCGCCGGAACATTTACTATGGGAGCTTCCATTGAGCTTTCAGCTGATGCACCGATAAGAGATCCTTATGCGGTATGGCTGCAGGGTGGTATAACCTATACGAGCGGTAAGATAGGTATTCTTCCTGTCTCTTATACACATCTCCGAGCCCACGAGACAGGCAGAAAT
>CAMCOJ010000249.1 GCA_945876405.1 uncultured Ruminococcus sp. | reverse complement strand
GTTCACCGTTGCCGATATGCACGGAGTGACCACAGGGAACGGATGTGTAAGGCAATATAAATAAAATAATTACTGTATACCTATTGAAAATTTTTTGAGTAAATGTTACAATATAATATACGATAAATTTCAAGGAGAGTGGGTTTTATTGAAGAACACATCAAAGGTTGATTCAATAACAAAAGCAGCGTCAATTATTATTGCCCTGGGAGCTGATGTTTCATCCGAAATATTCAAATATCTCCGTGACGATGAAATAGAAGAATTATCATTACAGATTACAAAGATGGATTCTCTTACTCCGCAGCAGTCTCAGGAAATTATGAATGAATTTTATGAGCAGTGCATTACTCAGAAGGTTATTTCTGAAGGCGGCGAGACTTATGCGAAGGATGTTCTTCTCAAGGCATTTGGTAAAGAGCGTGCCGGTGAAGTAATGGAACGAATCCAGAAAAACGGAAGGCAGGTTGCCTTTGAGTTTCTGAAAAAAGTCGATTACAAGACAATACTTATGATGATTCAGAATGAACATCCGCAGACCATTGCACTTGTTCTTTCATATACATCACCAGAGGTTGCTTCAAAAATTCTTGCGGAGCTTCCTCCTAATCTTCAGGTAAGTGTATTTCAGCGTATAGCAAACCTTGACCGTACTTCACCTGAAGTAATAAAGGTTGTTGAAAACATCATGCTTAAGAAGCTAGGCTCAATGGCATCTGTTGATATGGTTGAGGTAGGCGGTATTAATTACCTTGCTGAAGTAATGAACAATGTTGATATGAAAACAGAAAAATACATATTTGAAGAAATCAGCGGTACAACACCTGAACTTGTTGAAGAAATCAGAAAAAGAATGTTCGTATTCGAAGACATTACCCGTCTTGACAATATGGAAATTCAGGCATTTATCAGAGAATGCGATACCAAAGACCTTACGATTGCACTCAAGACCGCATCGCAGGAGATTTCCGATGCTATTTTCGGAAATATGTCACAGCGTCAGCAGGAAACAATCAAAACCGATATGCAGTACCTCCACAATATTCGTATGAGCGATGTTGAGGAAGCTCAGCAGAGAATTATTGCTGTTATTCGTAAACTTGAAGAACAGGGAACTATCGTTATTTCCAAGGGCGAAAAGGACGCTATTATTCAGTAAACATATAAACCCTCTGAAAATGTTTTCAGGGGGTTTGAAAATTTTGCGGGGGAGAAAAATGATTGATGAAGTAAATAAAAATCATGACAGTACAGAAGTGCATATCAAAGAAAAGAAGAGCGTAATACGAACTTTTATGCATACGCTGTTTGATCTTCGGGACAATATGATGTCATACGAGGAGATTGACGCAATGATGCGTGAGCAGACCGTTATTCACGGGGCAAATATGTGGATACTCATGCTTGCGATTTTAATTGCCTCGATAGGTCTGAATATGAATTCAACAGCTGTAATTATCGGAGCAATGCTTATTTCTCCTCTTATGAGCGGGATAATGTCTATGGGTTATTCGGTTGCTGTAAGGGATATTCCGCTTCTGATTAAAGCGCTTGTAAGATTTCTGACTCAGGTTGGCATATGTCTTTTAACTTCAGTTATGTATTTTGCAATATCTCCGCTGAATACTCCTACGACGGAGATGATAGCGCGAACATCTCCTACAGTCTGGGATGTTATGATTGCGGTATTTGGCGGACTGGCAGGTATGATAGGCCACACCAGAACGAAACATTCCAATGTCATTCCGGGAGTGGCGATAGCTACGGCACTTATGCCGCCGCTTTGTACAGCCGGATATGGAATTGCTACTGCGCAGCCCAAATTCTTTTTAGGTGCATTTTATCTGTTCATAATTAACACACTGTTTATTGCTATATCAACTGCTATTGTTGTTCTTGTGCTTAAGGTTCCATATCACAAAACTGTAAGCGACAAGGCGCAGCACAGGGCCAATTTTATTATCAGTGTTATTGCTGTGGCGGTAATTATACCAAGTGTTTATGTTGCCTCATACACAGTTCGTGATTCATATATAGACACAAATATTACACGTTATCTTGAGAAGGAGTTTAATTTTCCGGAAACGCAGCTTGTTAAGACAAATGTTGACAAGCAGAATAAAAAAATCTCAGCATCAGTCGTTGGAACAAGTCTGAGCAGTGAGATAATTAATATGCTTGAAAGCAGACTGTCTGATTACAATCTTGAAGGATACAGTCTGTATGTCCTTCAGAATGTTTTTACTGATGATGATGACGAAAACAGTGATAAGCTTCAGATAGCGCTTCTTGAACAGAGTATAGCTGAACTTGAAAAACAGAATGAGGAAAAAAACAGAGAGATAGAAACTCTGAACAATTCTCTTTCGGAGTATATTGAAGAGTCAGAGAACAAAACCGATTATGCTGAAATCTCTGAAAAGGCTGAGAAGATTTTTAAGAATATCCATGAATGCAAAGCAGGATGTATTTCAGATAAAAACGGCTGTACAGCTATAATGACAGCAACTGCTGATTACGAAATATCAGAGTATGAAATTCAGACAATAGAAAGCTGGCTTGCATGTGAATCAGGCACAAACAGTGCAAAAGTAATAATTTCAGTCGTTGAAAATGAAGAAATTTTTTAAAAAACTCTTGACATTTGAAATTTTAATCGTTATAATAATACACAGATAGTTCAAATGCGATGAAGGGAAAAAAAGTTTGTTTTTTTACCTATCCAGAGAGGATGCCGGCTGGTGAGAGGCATTCAGGCAGAACAAGTTATAACTCGTCCCTGAGCAGTCGGCTGAAAGCTTTTGCAAGTAAGCTTGAACGGGTTCTCCCGTTACAGAGATACGTATTGAATGATGCGAATGAGAGGGCGTATAATCTGATATGCCAAAAAGAGTGGTACCACGGAGAGTAAAAAATACTTCGTCTCTTTTATGCTGATAAGCATAAAAGAGACTTTTTTTTATTCCGGAATTCAGTTCATTCAATTAAGTGAAAAATATTTTTGCAGGAAAGGAACTTTTTTGAAATGAAAAATGTTGAAAAGTATACAAAACAGTTTTTTGAAGCTCCAAAGACAGCTATGAAATGGACTCAGAAGTCTTATATTGACAAAGCACCGCAGTGGTGCAGTGTTGATTTAAGAGATGGGAACCAGGCTCTTATCACTCCGATGAGCCTTGAGGAAAAGCTTGAATTTTATAAATATCTCCTTAAGGTAGGTTTCAAGGAGATAGAGATTGGTTTTCCGGCAGCTTCTGAAACAGAATATGAATTCTGCAGGACACTTATTGAAAACAATATGATTCCAGATGATGTATCAATACAGGTACTTACACAGTCAAGAGAACACATTATTGCTAAAACATTTGAAGCACTCAGGGGAGCTAAAAATGCGATAATTCATCTCTATAACTCAACATCAGTTGCACAGAGAGAACAGGTTTTCAGAAAGGAAAAACAGGAGATAATTGATATTGCTGTTTTCGGTGCAAAGCTTTGTAAAGAGTACAGGGAAAAAACAGAAGGAAATTTCAGATTCGAATATTCACCTGAAAGCTTTACAGGTACTGAACCTGAGTTTGCTCTTGAGATATGTAACGCAGTTCTCGATGTATGGCAGCCGTCAGCAGAAGACAAGGCAATAATAAACCTTCCGGTTACTGTTTCACATTCCATGCCTCATGTTTATGCAAACCAGGTAGAGTATATGTGCGAAAACTTAAAGTACAGAGAAAACGTAATAGTTTCTCTTCACCCGCACAATGACAGAGGATGTGCTGTAGCTGACAGTGAAATGGGACTCCTTGCCGGTGCTGACCGTATAGAAGGAACACTCTTCGGAAACGGCGAACGTACAGGTAATGTTGATATTATCACACTTGGAATGAACATGTACTCACAGGGTGTTGATCCTGAACTCGATTTTTCAAATCTTCCTGAGATAACAGAAGTTTATGAGAGAGTTACAAGAATGAAAGTGTATGAAAGACAGCCGTACAGCGGACAGCTTGTATTTGCAGCTTTCAGCGGATCACATCAGGATGCTATTGCCAAGGGTATGAAGTGGCGTGAAGAAAAGAAAAGTGAACACTGGACAGTTCCTGTCTCTTATACACATCTCCGAGCCCACGAGACAGGCAGAAATCT